>NZ_RAWF01000234.1:0-15589 GCF_003612075.1 Corallococcus sp. CA041A | reverse complement strand
GGCTGGTGGGGGTGGGCATCGTGCTGGCGCGGGCGCTCTGGTAGCCTCCGGGCATCCGCATGCGCTGTCCGGTCTGCCACCGCCGCCTCGCGCCGGGCGCGGCGTGTCCCGTGAATGGCGTCGCCGCCGGGTCCGGTCTCCCCCTGGAGCCGCTGGCGATTCCCGACGTCCCCGGCCTGTCCGGTGCCGCCCTGTTGGGAGTGGGGGGCTTCGCCCACGTCTTCACCGCGGCGCGCGAGTCGGACGGCCGCGAGGTGGCGCTCAAGGTGGGACTGGGGCCACACCATGCGCGCTTCGCCCACGAGGCGGAGGCGCTCCGGCGCGTCGGGCCGCCCACGGTCCCTGAAGTGCTGGAAGAGGGGCGGGTGGGAGGCCGGCCCTTCCTGGTGCAGGAGCTGTTGCGAGGGCAGACGCTCGCGGCGTGGATGGCGGCGCTGCCAGGGACGGGCGCGGCGTCCGTGGCGCGGGTGCGGGAGCTGCTGACGGGGCTGTGTCCGGCTGTGGCGCGCGTGCACGCGGTGGGAGTCGCGCACCGGGACCTCAAGCCGGAGAACATCTTCCTGCGCGAGGGTGGTGCGCTGAGCCTGCTGGACTTCGGGCTCGCGCGATGGATGGACGCGGGGCCGGCGGAGGCGGCGGGCAACCGCGCGGGCACGACGGTCTACATGTCGCCGGAGCAGTGCCTGGACGCGCGCGAGGCGGGTCCGGCCGCGGACATCTACGCGTTGGGCGTCCTGCTCTTCGAGTTGCTCACGGGGACGCCGCCGTTCCACGGCACTCCGGACGAGGTGCGCGAAGGCCACGTGAGCCAGCGTCCGCCGCGCGTGTCGGAGCGGGCGCAGGTTCCGGGGGCGCTGGACGCGGTGGTGGCGCGGTGTCTGGCCAAGGAGCCGGCGGAACGGTACGCGAGCGCGGAGGAGCTGCTGGCAGCGTTCGAGGCCGCGTGCGCGGAAGGGCCTTCGCTGTCCGGTGTCGTCGGGGCGAGGGATGCGCGGTCGGCGCAGGCGCTGGTGACGTTCGCGGGCGCGCGTCCGGTGGCGGTGCTGGGGCTGCGCACGGCCGCGTCGGTGGAAGGGCTGGCGGCCACGCTGGAGCCGTTCGGCGGAGTGCTGGCACGGGTCGCGGCGGGCGGCTACGTACTCGTCTTTTGCGAGTCGTTGTCGGCGGAGGCGAACGTGCGCGCGGGAGCGCTCGCGGCACGGCGGTTGGTGGAGTCCGGAGAGGCCTCCGCGGTCCTGCACGTCGCGGTGCTGTACGTGCATCCCGGCACCACGTTGCCGCGCATCGCGGGTGCCGCGCTGGAGCGGCCGGAGACGTGGTGGGGGAGGGCACTCGCGCAGGGCGAAGTGCGGGTGACACCGGAGGCGGTCGCGAGGCTGGAGCCCGGGTGGATCGAGCCCGTCAGCAAGCCTGACGACATCGAAGCCTCGCTCGGGATTCGTGATCCTGGCGCGCGGGAGGAACAGTCGCCCGAGAGCATCGGATCCACGGCAGGGCCGGGGAACGCAGGCGACGCGCGCCCTGCGGTGCGGGAGTCCGCAATCCGCGAGTCCACTTCGTCGCAAGCGGTCGCGGAGAGTCCACGCGCGGCGTCACCAGGATCCGTGGACACCGAGCGCGAGAACGGCGCGGTCTTCCGTCTGCGCCTCCACGACGAGGACGGAGCTCGCGCTGATGGAGAGCCTCCTCCGTTCGTGGGCCGCGATGCGCTGCTGGATGCCCTGGTCGCGGACGCGGCGCGGAGCCTGTCGTCCTCGGCACCGGGCCTGGGCGTGCTCACCGGCGAGGTGGGGCATGGCAAGTCACGGTTGCTCAAGGCGCTCGCGCTCCAGTTGGAGTCCACGGGCCACGCCCGGGTCGTCCGCCTGCGCGCTCCTCCTCCGGATGCGTCGCTGTCCAACGCCCTGCTGGATTCACTGCGCGCCGTCGCGGGCCGTCCGTCCGCGGAGCCCCGCATCCTGGCCGAGGCCCTCGTTGCCCAGGCACGTGAAGCCCCGCTCGTGCTGTTGCTGGACGATGCCCACCTCGCGGATCCCCTGAGCCTGGATGTGCTCGAGCGCGCCACGCTCGAAGGACCGCGGGCGTCCCTTTGGATCTGCGTCGCCGGACGTCCTTCGCTGCTGGGCCTGCGTCCCCACCTGGGCGAGCGCAGCGCCCACGTCTCACGCCACACGCTGCCGCCCCTGCCTCCGGAAGCCAGCCGTGCGGTGCTCGTCCACCTGCTGCGTCCGGCGGAGCACATCCCCGAACCCGTGCTCGCGCGCCTGGAACTCCTGGCGCAGGGCGTGCCCCTGTCCCTCGTCGAACTGGCCCGTGCGCTCCGAGCCGCCGGGGCCCTGCGTTCGGCGCCGGGGGGCGGATGGTACGTCGCGCCGGACGCGCTGCTGGATGTCTCCGTCACGCCGCTGTTCGAACGGCTGGCTCCACGCGTGCTCGCGGGCCTTCCGGAAGCCCACCGTGTTCTCGCGCGGCTGTGCGCGGTGCTCGGCACGGAGGTGGACGTCGCACGCGTGGACGCTGCCCTGCGCCACCTGACCGCGGGACCGGAGCTGTCGCGCGCCGCCGCGCTGGACGCGGGCGCAGGCCTACAGCGACTGACCCGCGCGGGCCTCCTGCGTCCCACCAGCCCGGGCCGCTTCGCCTTCCGCCACCCGCTGCTGCGCGAGGCCCTGGAGGCCCTGCTGCCTCCCGCACCCCGCCGCGCGCTGCACGCCGCCGCACTCAAGGCCAGCGTGGGCGACGACGTGGCCGAACGCCGCCGCCGTGCGCACCACGCGGCCGTCTGCGGCGCCCACCAGGAGGCCTCGCGCGACTACCTGTCGCTGGCCGAGGAGGCCCGCTCCGGTCACCTGCCCGTGGAAGCGGAGCAGCACTACACACGCGCGCTCGCGCTCCTTCCGGAATCCGATGACGCGCGCCGGGCCCAGGCGCTCGCGGGACGAGGCAAGGTCCGCCACCGCCTCCAGCGCTTCCGGGAAAGCCTCGCGGACCTGTCCGCCGCGCGCGCCCTGGCCCGCATCCGGGGCGACGCCGCGCTCGAAGTGGATCTGCTGCTGGAGGAAGCCACCGCGCGCGACTGGATGGAGGACTCGGATGGCTCCGCCGTCTGCACGCGCGAAGCACTCGACGCCATCGAGCCCCTGGACGCGCCGCGCCTGTCCCTTCGCTGTGGCCTGGCCCGGGGCCGTCTGCACGTGCGTCAGGGCGAGTGGGCCGCCGCGGCCCGCGTGCTCACCTCCACCGCCGAAGGCTCCGAGCGCGCCCGGGACCACGAGACGCTGGTCGTGTCGCTGGCCCTGCTGGGCTCCGCGCTCACCTTCCTGGACCGCGCGCCAGAAGCCGCCGAACGCTTCGACGAAGCCCTGGAGCGCTGCGAGGCCGCGGGCGACGGACTGCACAAGGCCGCCGTGCTGTGCAACCGCGTCCTCTTGTGGCTCCGCCAGGGCGACGTGCCCCGCATGGAAGCGGACCTGCGTCGCGCCATGGCGCTGGGCCGCGAATTGGCCCACGCGCAGATGGAGCGCTGGTCCACCTTCAACCTGGCGGAGGTCCTCTACATGCAGGGCCGCCTGGACGAAGCGCTCCCCCTCGCGCAGCGAGCGCATGAGTTGGGCGTGCGCTTCTTCCGCGAACACCCCGTGCCCGTGGACGCGCTGCTCATCGCCCGCATCCAGGCCGCCGCGGGAGACGAGGCAGCGGCGGCCCGCCAGCTCGCCTGGATTTCGGAGCGCTGTCCGCCGGAATCCCTGCCGCCCACCGCCATCATGCGGAGGCTGGTGGAGCTTCAGGTCCATCAACAGGCCGCCGGCGCCTTCCAAGCGACGGACTGGGCCGCGCTCCACACCGAAGCGGACGCGCTGGCCTCACCGGATGAGAAGGCGGAGATCCTCCTTCAGGCCACCGCCATCGCGCGCCGCACGGGCGCCATGGAAGAAGCCCTCGCGTGGCTCGAACGCGCCGGCCCTGTCGTGGCGGAAGCCCCGCTGTGGTCTACGCGTTTCCACGCATTGCGTGCCGCGCTCGTACCCTCAGCGCTGTAACGGGAATCGTTACACGGTGCCGCGCACGTAACCTTTCACGCTACAGGGAGACAAGAGGGCCGCGCCTGGGGTTTCCTTCCCTTCCTGTTTCCGAATCCTACCCAAGGAGTGTTCGCGCGATGGCCTCCTCCGTCCTCCGAGTCCCCTGGTGTTTCCTGTTGCTGGCCCTGACCGGCTGCGAACCCGCGCTCCCGGAAGACACCACCGCCAGCGCCGATTCCGACGTCGAGCTCGGCACGAGCAAGGCGGACATCCGCATCGCCAACTCACTCACGACGCGGGAGCTGGTGCTCAACGCCATCGCCGCGAACCACGACGCCAACGCTGCGCTGTCCACGAGCTCGCTGGAGTCCCTCTTCGACCCGGACGTGATGAGCCCTGGCACGGGCACCGCGCTCATCAACAACCAGCTCCGCGACCCCTACGCGCAGCGCTTCATGGCGTACCTGGTGAGCTGTGCGTTGGGCGAGGGGGAGACGCTCGAATACCTCAACCCCTTCCAACCCTCCGGTTCTCAGCGCAGTGAATGGGCCGGCTCCGCGGGCCTCTGTCCGTGGTGGCGCACGCAGGCGCCGGGAGAAGCATGCCTCCGGCGCGTGACGGCGTGCCTCCTATCGCGCAACAACGGCCTGGGCTACCGCGTGGAGCTGTCCATGCGCGGAGAGATCCATGAGCCCGACCTCTCCATCGCGCAGCCGTTCGCGCTGGACGCATGGACGGTACCGCTCGACCACGTGCCGACCACGACCGCGTCCGTGAACAGCGCCGTGCCGTGCGACGAACAGACGGTGGGCGCGGAGCGGAACTGCGGCTGGAAGATGCACTCGGTGGGGTGGTGCCCGGCGGGGCAGACCATCTCCGTGGGCGCGGGCGGCCCGGCGGTCTGCCCGTCCGGGACGCCGCTGGGCTCCAGCGGCGAAGCACGCATGGTGCTGCGCGTGTGCCGGGGCATCGCCGGCTGCGACAAGACGGACGCGCGCCACGTGGAGTCCAGCCAGGGGTGCGTGCCGGAGTCCACGGACCCCTCGTCCTCCACGGACACGGACCCCTCCGTGAACTTCACCTGCCCTGTGTCGGGTGGGTACTTCACGGTGATGACCGCGCCCTGGGACAGCGACGCGGAGGGCACTGCGACCGTGGGCGTCTCGGCGGGAGTGCAGGCGCCGCTCTCCGAGCGCGCCGTGTACCGGGTTCGCGAGGGCGCCTTCTACGGCAACCTCTTCGGCAGGGACGCGCTCCGTGACGACATCAACGTGACGGTGACGTTGGTGGCGGGGCAGAAGGACCGCTACACCATCAACCGTCCGAAGGGCCGCCAGTCGAAGCCCGTCTTCAAGGACCTCTACTCCTGCTACGACCCGGGCTGGGTGTACGGCCGGGCGTACGCGACCTACCGCGTGTGCGCGCTGCCGGGCACGGAAGAGGACTGCGCGGCCACCGTGACGGGGCCGTGCTGGAGCACCACCCCGAACACGCCCTACCAGTGCAAGACGCAGGACGGCTCGCTGCTGTCGGGCGACGGCGACTTCGAGGCCTGCATGGACACGTCCAACCAGGTCTGGGAGGAGCCCGTCACCGTCTTCCTCAACGGCGCGTGCGACCTGGTGGATGATCAGCATCTGCAGCTGTGCAAGCGCTGGACGGAGCCCCCGCCGCCCCTGGAGACCTCACGGGGCCAGGGCAAGCGCTAGCCCATGAATGGCGAGGAGGCCCTCTACGGCGAGGAGCTTCGGCCCGGCGCGCTCGTGGGCGAGTGGGTCGTGGACCGCGTCCAGGTCCACGGCCCCGTGTCCGCGCTGTACCGGGCGCGGCACGCGCAATCCGGCGTGCCCGCGGCGCTGAAGGTGCTGCACCCGCAGGTGGCCGCGGCGGCGGTGGCGCTGCGGCGCTTCCGGCGTGAAGCCGCCACGCTGCAGCGGCTGCGCCATCCGCACATCGTCACGGTGCTGGGGTACGGCGAGCTGTCGGACGGCCGGCCCTTCATCGCCATGGAGTGGTTGGAGGGGCAGGACCTGGCGGCGGAGCTGGCCACGCGCGGGCCCCTGTCCCCGCGCGAGGTGTTGGAGGTGATGGAGCAGGTGGGCGCGGCGCTGCGGGTGGCGCACGCGGCGGGCGTGGTGCATCGCGACCTGAAGGTGCAGAACGTGGTGCGGCTCGCCCCGGGGCGCGGCGGCCCCGCCGTGAAGCTGGTGGACTTCGGCGTGGCGAAGGGGCTGGTGCCGGGCGCTCCGGGCAGCTCGTCGCTCACGCACACCGGCGTGGTGCTGGGCACGCCGCTGTCCATGGCGCCGGAGCAGATCCGCGGCGAGGTGCCGGACGCGCGCACGGACCTGTACGCCGCGGGCGTGCTGCTCTTCCAACTGCTCACGGGCATGCCGCCCTTCCAGGGCACCACGCGCCACGAGGTGGAGCAGCAGCACCTGCACGCGCCGCCGCCACGCCCCGGAGAGCACGCGCCGGTGTCCGCCGCGCTGGACGCGGTGGTGCTGCGGTGTCTGCGCAAGGCGCGCGAGGAGCGCCACCCGGACGTGGACGCGCTCCTGGAGGACCTGCGGGGCGCGGTGCTGGGAGGCGCGGCACCGGTGGCCGTCCCTCGCGCGGTGGGGCTGTACGTGGAGGCCCGGCTGACGGGAGAACCGGACCCCGCGGCGATGGAGGACCTGGACGCGGGCCTGGAGCGCGCGAGCACGCTGGCGCGCGAGGCCGGCATGGAGGTTCGGGTGATGGGCGGTGCGTGCCTGCTCGCCGTGGCCAGCCTCCCGGACGACGTGCGACGCGAGCGGGAGCTGCGGGCGCGGGTGCTGGACGTGGGGCTCGCGCTGACGGGGAAGGGCACCTCCACCGCGCGCCTGCACGTCACCGTGCACGTGGACCGGCTGACGTCTCGGGAAGAGGCTCACGGCTGGACGGAAGCCACTGCCTCCGCGTGGGACGCGGCGGGCGGGGAAGGGGGCCTGCTCCACCTGCCCGGTTGGGTGCGGGGTGACGGAGAAGCGGCCACGCCCATCGTCACCGGCCCGGCGCTGCGGGGACTGGAGGCGGACTTCGTCGTCAGTCCCGTGCCGGATGCCCCCGAGCGTTGGCGGCTCTCCTCCCGGCGCTGAAGCCGCCTACGGCTTGATGCCGTGCCTGCGCAGCAGCCGGTAGAAGTGCACGCGGTCCATGCCGGCGGTGACGGCGGCCTGGGCCACCTTGCCCTGGTGCTTCTCCAGGAGCGCCCGCAGGTATCTCCGCTCGAAGTCGTCCACCACGCGCCGGCGCTGCTCCGCGTACGGCCGCGACAGGTCCAACTCCAGCGGGCTGCCCTCCGGGCGAGAGTCCTCCTCCGCCAGCGGCAGCGCGTCCTCGAACACCAGGCAGCGCTCCAGGTGGTTGCGCAGCTCGCGCACGTTGCCCGGCCACGCCGCGTGCCTCAGGCGCGACAGGAACTCCGGCGTGCGCAGCGCGCCCGTGCGCTCCGGGTCCGCGCCCAGCGACGCCAGGATGCCCGACACCAGCATGGACAGGTCCTCCGGCCGCTGGCGCAGGGACGGCATGGCGATGCGCAGCACCGCGAGCCGGAAGAACAGGTCGGAGCGGAAGCGGCCCGCGTTCACCTCCGCGCGCAGGTCGCGGTGCGTGGCCGCGATGAGCCGCACGTCCACCGGCTGGTACGTGTTGCTGCCCACCCGGCGGATCTCCCGGTTCTCCAGCACGCGCAAGAGCTTGGGCTGCAACTCCGGGGGCAGCTCGCCAATCTCGTCCAGGAAGACGGTGCCGCCGTCGGCCTCCTCGAAGACGCCCGCGCGCCGGCTCACCGCGCCGGTGAAGGAGCCCTTCTCGTGGCCGAACAGCTCGCTCTCCAGGATGTGCGCGGGGATGGCGCCGCAGTCCACCACCAGGAACGCCGCGTCCTTGCGCCGGCTGGCCTGGTGGATGGCGAGCGCCGCCTGGCTCTTGCCCGTGCCCGTCTCTCCCTCCAGCAGCACCGTGACGTCGCGCGCGGAGGCCCGCTCCATCATCGCGAAGCAGCCGCGCATGGCCACGGACGTGCCCACGAGCGTGCCGAAGCGCGTCAACTCCGACAGGGGCAGCCGGTTGCTCTCCGCGCTGAAGTCGAAGCGCAGCACCACGCGGCCCAGCCGCAGCAGGCTGCCGCTGCGCAGGATGCCCTCGACCACCTGCACGCCGTCCACGATGACGCCGTTGAGGCTGTCCAGGTCCTTCACCTGCGGGCCCTTGGGCCCGATGCGCACCTCGCAGTGGAAGCGCGACACGGTGGAGTCCTCCACCGCGAAGTCGTTGAGCGGATGCGAGCCCACCGAGCAGGTGTCCGCCGTGGACTCCCACACCATGCCCGCGCCCGGGCCCTCCACCACGGACAGGCGGAAGCGGCGCACCGTGGGCAGGTCCCCCGGACGGCGGGCCTGCTCGTACGGCAGCGTCACGTGGAGCGCGGCCTCCTGCCCCTCCTCGTCCAGGTGGGCGCCCTTGTCCTTCGACTCCCCGGGGGTCCCGTCGACGCGGGTTCGATCCGACACAGACATGCACCTGAAACTACCACGTCCGGGCCACACGGGGCGGGGCAGCCGGGTGTCCGGCAGGACACAGACGCGGTGCGCGCACGCAAAGCGTCAGCTCAGCGTCACGTCCAGGAACATCATCAGCACGAAGCCCACCATCAGCCCGGCGGTGGCCTCCTTCGCGTACTCCTGGCGGTGGCTTTCGGGGATCATCTCGTCGCTGACGACGTACAGCATGGAGCCGCCCGCGAACGCGAGCGCCCACGGCAGCACGCCTGAAGCGAACGACGTGGCGAAGAAGCCCACCAGCGCGGCCGCGCCCTCCACCAGCCCCGTGTAGAGCGCCACCAGCACCGCCTGCTTGCGGCTGTACGCCACGCCCATCAGCGCCAGCGCGACGACGAAACCCTCCGGGATGTCCTGCAGGCCAATCCCCACGAGGATGGGCGCGGCGATGGCCATGGAGCGGCTGCCCACGCCGGTGCCCACCGCCAGGCCCTCCGGGAAGTTGTGCAGCGCGATGGCCAGCACGAACAACCAGATGCGCTTCAGGTTCGCCGCCTGCGCGTTGCCCTCCTGGCCCTTGATGAAGTGCTCGTGGGGGATGAAGCGGTTGCACAGGTGCAGGAACAGGCCGCCCACCAGCATGCTGCCCCCCACGATCAGTGCGGGGACGAAGCGCGACGTGGAGCGCTCCTGCGCCAGGTGGATGGCGGGGACGACGAGCGAGAAGGCCGTGGCCGCGAGCATCACGCCCGCGCTGAAGCCCATCAGCACGTCCTTGGTGCGCTGGGAGATGCCGCCCATGGCCAGGGCGGGCACGGCGCCCAGGCTGGTGGAGAGGACGGTGACGGCGCTGCCAACGAGCGCCAGGGCGAGGGTGGACGAGCCGAAACCGCTGTCGAACATGGCCCCCTCAACCTGCCGCTCTCCCCGCCGCCCGGCCACCTTTTCGGAGGGGCCGGGCGTGAAGGATGCCCGCCATGGAACAGCCGTTCCCCAGCGGACGCACTCAGGGCGACAAGCGCTGCTTCTCCCGCAGGATGAGGTGCCACTCCTGGAGGTTGCGCTGGAGCGCGGACAGCCACGCGTCGATTTCTGGATCCAGGCGCTTGTCCACGCCGCGCAGGGACTCCAGGAGCGGCCGGGCGCCGGACTGGCCCAGCCGCGCCAGTCCCTCCAATGCCGACTTGCGCACCGCGAGGTCGCTGTCGCTCCGGTACAGCGAGGTGAGCGAACGGCGCGCGCCCGCGGACTCGGAGCCCGGCACGCCGCCCAGCGCCTTCGCCGCCGCCGCGCGCAGGCCCGCGTTCTCCGAGCTCAGCTGTTGGGTGAGCTTGCGCACCACCTCCGGGCTCGCGGCCTCCATGGAGACCTCGCCCAGCAGGCGCGTGGCCAGCGCCGGGTCGTCCGTGGCCGAGGCGACCTTCACCGCCGCTTCCGCCAGCTCCGGGTTGTGGCCGAAGTAGATGCCCGCGCTCTCCGTCACCAGGTTCTCCACCACCGCCTGGCGCACCTCCGGCGCGCTGTCGCGCACGAGCTGCTCGTAGGTGACGACGTCGCCGTTCTTCGCCATGAACTCCACCGACGGCGAGCCCTGGAACGCGCGCACCGCCGCCGCGCGCAGGCCGGGGTCCGCGTCCTGACTCGCGCGGGAGAGCAGTGGCTGGAGCAGCTCCGGCTTCTGCGCGTTGCTCGCCTTGGTGGCCAGCGCCGCGCCCACGGCCTCCAGCACGGCGGGGTCACGCTCCTGGCTCACAGCCCGGCCCAGGGCCTCCGGCGGCATGGCGATGGCGGCCTCCTTCAAACGCAGGCGTGCGTATTTGCGGTACGCGGGCGAGCCCGTCTTCATGGCCACGCGCACCTCGTCCAGCATTCCCTCCACCGTGCAGGCTGTCCGGGTGGGGACGGTAACGGGCGCGCCCTGCGCCAGGGCCAGTCCTGGCAGGAGCGACAGCCAGAGCACCCGGGCCTTCATCGTTCGCGAGCCCATCAGTGCGGCGCTCCTTCCTCGACCACGCAGTCGTGGCGTTCCTTCTTGCCCAACCAGATGCGCGCGAAGTCCGTCGTGCCGGTGGCGTACAGCGCCTTGAAGTCCAGGTAGTCCTGCCGCAGGCGCGGGTCCTTGCGCGCGAACTCCTCCACCAGGGGCAGTGCATCCGCGCCAGCCGCGCGCACCGCGAAGCGCAGGAAGGCCCAGCGCACGCACAGGTCATGCTCGCCGTCGAAGGCGGCGCGGTACGCGGCCAGGGCCTTCTGCGGGTCCTCGGTGACGGCGAGCCGGAAGGCGGCCATCTCGCGCACGTCGCGCTCCTTGTCGGTGCGCATCACCTTCGCCAGCGCATCGATGGAGTCCGAGTCGAGCAACGGGTCTGAGTACGAAGGCATCTCCAGCGCGAGCAGCCGCACCGCCGAGTCATCCGACGTGGTGCCAATGTCCAGCAGGTCCTTCCAATACGGCGCATACGTGCCGGTGCGCTCGTAGTCCTCCTTCATGACCCGGCCCAGCGTGCGCGTGGCCACCCACGCGGCGGAGTCCGCGGAGTCATCCATCGCGATGGCCTTGATTCGGCCGCGCGTCTCCGGCGTGAAGCGGTGCTGCGTCTCCAGCGCGTCCAGGACGGCGGCGCGGTCCTGGGTGAACAGCGACTTGTTCTCGGCCACCGCCATCAGCTTCTCCGTGACGCGCGGGTGTCGCACGGCGGGCGCGGTCTTGAGGGCCTCCAGGTAGATGACCGACTCAGGCGGCGCGGCGTTCACCGCCCACGCCACCAGTTGCAGTGCGCGGTCCGGGTCGTTGCCCACGAGCTCCGTCAGGCGCTCCTGGAGGTAGGCCACCAGCGCGGTGTCGCGCGCCTGGATGGCTGCGGCCACGGCGGCATGCAGCGACTCCATCGTCGCGGACCTGTCCAACGCGGCCAGCCCGTCCCAGCACCCGGGCATGGGGATCTCCTCGCGAGGTCCAGCGCGCGCGGCGGGCGGAGGCTCCCCGGTGGCGCCATTCCCGGCTGCGGCCGTGGGTACGGAAGGAATCGCCGCGACGGGCAGCGAAGGACCGGCGTCATCGCTCCCAGCCGAGCCCCGCCACCACACGACGCCCAAGGCGACGAGGAGGACGAGGCCGGCGAGCGCGACCTTGAAGAGGGGACGGGAGGTCATGTCGAAGGGAGCTCACGCGGAAGAGGAACGACGGGCGCACGCGCGCCGGACGTCGGAGACGTGAAGCCGGGCAGGGGACGTGCGGCCCCTGCCCGAGGACACCCGAACGCGGGGCTACAGCGTGGGAACGCCCAGCCTGTTGGTGCAGTTGGCGTTGGTGCCGCACGTGGTGCCGACGCTGGTGTACCAGGCCGACTTGCGCGTGCCGTACTGCCGGTTGTCCGCGTGCACGTGCGGGCCGGTGGCGCTGCCCGTGCCGCCCACGAGCCCCAGCGCGCAGCGGTCGCACGTCTTCGTGCCAGAGCTGACGTTGGCGTAGAAGTGCAGCTGGCGGAAGTCCCAGCCGTTCGCGCCGGACACCACGTAGTAGTTGCCCGCGCCGCCGTTGCAGGTGGAGCCGTAGCAGGCCGCCGCGCAGCCGCCGTAGTAGTAATAGTAGTAGTTGCCCACCAGCATGCCGCGGTGGTTCCACTCGCCGCAGGATCCGTTGCCGATATCCAGCGCCGTGTGGCTGCTCCCGGTGCAGTTGTAATAGGTGGTCGAGTTCACGTAGGCCGCCGGGTCGCAGATGGGGCCGTTCGCCGTGGCCGCCACTCCTGGACCAGCCCACGCCGCGGCGGCCAACGCCACCCCGGCGGACAGCAACGTCTTCAGCTTCATGCGGTGCTCCCTCCCGTCATCCGTCCCCCGTTTCCCCGCGAATGGGGCAGGGGCGGTGAAGCTGTAATACACGAAATCCTTGAAACCATCTCGCGAATCGGGAATTGAGAAACACAACGATTCCAGGGGCTTCCGTGCCGCGCCGTGTCGTTCCGGGCCGGGCGACGCAACTGGCGGCAAACGTTCACGACAATCTGGAATGTCGGCGTTCTGCCGACCCTGGCGCCCCGTCGCCCGGACCCCTGGCCAGGTGTCTCCGTCACCTGGGAGAAGCGACATGACCACGATTGGCAAGCCCGGCTCGCGCACGACGTCCCCTGTCAGCACCCCGCAGCCGAAGACGCCCGCCCCGCCGGCGAAGCCCAACGCGGTGAAGGCCGCCGTCACGCAGCGGATGTCGGACGGCTTCGACTCCGGGCCTCGCGCGGGTTCACGTCCCCAGCTGTCGGAGGTCCGCACCACCGAGACGGCGGTGAAGAAGGACAAGGACGGCGGTGGCTTCCTGGGCGGTATCGCGTCGGGCATCGGGTCGGCCCTCGACAAGGTCGCCAAGGGCGTGGCGAAGGCGCTCGCGCCGCAGGTGAGCACGAACGCTGACGGCCGCACGGTGGTGGACCTGGGCGCGGGCAACAACACCGCGAAGGTGACGCAGAACAAGAACGGCGGGCTCACCATCACGTCCGGCAGCGACACGGTGAACCTCACCGCCGAGCAGGCCAAGGGCGTCATCATCAACGGCGGCGCGGGCAACGACTCCATCACCGTGGACGCGAGCGTCACGCAGGACATCACCCTGGACGGTGGTGACGGCGACGACAAGCTCACGGGCGGCGCGGGCAGTGACACGCTCATCGGCGGCGCGGGCAACGACACCATCATCGGTGGCGAGGGCAAGGACACGCTGAAGGGCATGGACGGCGACGACTACCTGGAGGGCGGCGCGGGCGATGACCGCATCATGGGTGGCGAGGGCCGCGACGTGATGTACGGCCTGGACGGCAACGACTACCTGTCCGGCGGCAAGGGCCGGGACTACATCGACGCGGGCGCGGGCAACGACCGGGCCTATGGCGGCGAGGGCGACGACCAGGTCATCGGCGGGCGCGGCGACGACACGCTGAGCGGCGGCGCGGGCAACGACGCGGTGGCGGGCGGCGCGGGCAAGGACACGGTCCGCGGCGGCACGGGCACGGACAAGCTCTACGTGGAGGAGGGCGAGACCACCGCCGACGCGGCCGAGGGCGAGCGTGAAATCGTCGACATGACGGACGCGGACCAGCGGGGCTCCTCCGTCTCCGTGACGGGCAGCGCGGAGTTCCAGGCGCGCGTGCAGTCGGACCTGGACGCGATGCGCTCGCTGCCTTCGGGCCAGGACCTGCTGCGCACGCTGGACGACAGCGGCAAGAAGACGGTTATCCGCGAGACGTCCAGCGGCAACAGCGCGGGCGGCACGAACTTCAACGACGGCTTCATGAACGCGGACGGCACGCCGGGCAAGGGCACGGACTCGCAGGTGAACTACAACACCACGCGCATCTCGCTGGGCAGCGAGGAGTGGATGAACCGCCCGCCCGTCGTGGGCCTGTTCCACGAGCTGGTGCACGCGTCGGACATGAACAACGGCACGCTGGCGCTGGGCTCCAAGGACGGCACGCGCAACCTGGAGACCTCCGCGGTGGGCCTGCCCATCGACCTGGACCAGGACCCGTCCACGCCGGACGTGGTGCAGGGCGGACGTCCCGGAGAGAACGTCCTGCGCGACGATCTGAACCTGCCGACCCGCCCGCGCTACTAGGATTCGGGGGATGAAGACCTTCCGCCGCGCTGGTGCCATCATGGCGCTGGCAATCATCATGGGCTGTGCGCGGGCGCCGGAGCGGCCCGCGCCCCCAGCAGCGGATCCAGGAGGACAGCGCGTGGCCCAGGCGGATGTGGAGCTGAAGGTGGAGTCGGTGGCGCGCGAGGCGGACACGCTCGCCGTCACCTACGCGGTGCACAACCGGACGCAGAAGGCCGTGCTGCTCACGGACGGCCTGTGGGACGTGGGCTTCAGCGGCCACCTCACGCTGGCGCCCGAGCGGGCCTACGTGGACCTGTCCGGCGGCAAGGTGGTGCTGTCGCGGATGTTGCTGCCGGTGCCGGAAGACCTGGCGGTGGAGGCACCGGAGGTGCCCGCGGTCAGCCGCGTGGAGCCGGGAGCCACGGCGAATCGCCGCGTGGTGGTGCCGCTGCCCCTGCGCACCGCGCTGCCCTACGCCACGGGCCCGGAGGAGACGCGCGAGCTGTCCACCGTGCGCGAGGTGTCCCTGCGCGTGGGCTACCTGCCGGACGCGGACGCAATGACGCTGAGCCAGGGGAAGGACGCGCAGGGCACGCCCATCCAGACGCCGCGGTACGGGCCGGCGGTGACGGCGCAGCGGGTGTTGGACAGCGGACCCCTGCCGGTGACGGACGCGAAGTAGGGAGCCCGGGTCCTGGCGGAAGAGGACGAGCGCGATGACGGCTCCGGGCCCGTCATCGTCACCGAGGACGAGGAAGGACGCCGCTCGTTGCGCTTCGGCGACGGGGGGGCGCGCCAGAGCGTGGTGTGGCCTGGCGAACCGCTGCGGCTGGAGTTGCCGTACACCCGCATGGTGATGGTGGCGCTGGCGTTCGTGCCCCAGCCGGAGAACATCCTCGCCATCGGATTGGGCGGCGGCTCCATCCCCATGTTCCTGCACGCGGTGCTGCCGGACACGCACATCGACGTGGTGGAGCTGGACGCGGCGGTGGTGGACGCCGCGAAGGAGTACTGCGGCTTCCAGGAGGACGCGCTCCTGCGCGCGCACGTGGGGGACGGGCGGGCCTTCATCGAGGCGGACGGGCCGCCCTACGACCTCATCTTCCTGGATGCGTACGGGGCGGATCAGATTCCCGGGCACCTGGCCACGCGCGAGTTCCTGGGCGCGGTGCGTTCACGGCTGACGCGGGGCGGGGCGGTGGCGAGCAACGTCTGGGAGTCCGCGGGGAACCCGCACTACGAAGCGATGGTGCGCACCTACCAGGTGAGCTTCCACGGCCTGTCCATCTTCGAGGTGCCCACCACGACCAACCGCGTCCTGGTGGGGCTGGAAGGCCCGTCGCGGCTGACGAAAGAGGCGCTGGTGGAGCGGGCCCGCAAGGTGGAGCGTGAGCGGAAGCTGCCGTTCCGGTTGAGCACCCTGGTGGCGCAGCGCTACCGGCCCCTGA
>NZ_RAWF01000233.1:0-15714 GCF_003612075.1 Corallococcus sp. CA041A | reverse complement strand
GAGCTCCCACGCCCACGGCCACGCCCACCCAGGTGGGGACGTCCGGCACGGCGGTGCAGACGAACGGGAACACGGTGGCGGACTACCAGGTGGGTCCTCCCCGGCGTCCGGACATCCACCACGACAACGGCTTCCTGCAGAACCCCAACGACCCCAACGACCCGAACCCCATCCCCACGGAGAGCCCGGGGCTGAGTGACTACGCCGCGCGGGCCGAGTGGGAGGTCAAGCTCCGCGGAGCACGCGCCCTCCAGGGCGTTCCGGGCGTGCCGCACAACGACATCCCGGACGGCCTGGACACGTACGACCACTTCCTGCACGGCAACGGGGCGGACCGGCACTTCGACTACGAGCGCTTCGTCCGGACGGACCCCGCCGGACAGGCGGTGCTCACCAACTCCACGCGCGACACGCAGCAGGCGGCGGAGGCGACCTACAACCAGATGATCGCCCAGGACCCGTCGCTCGCGGGCAAGCCGGTGACGTTCCAGATTACCGGCTCGCAGATTGGCGTGGGCTCCAGCGAGCAGTTCCCCTACCCGGAGACGGAGAACTGGCAGAAGGCGATTGGCGGCCACAACGTCTGGAACAGCGCCACCGTGACGGTCTACCCGCCGGAGACGCCGGGCGGGAAGCCCCGCTTCGAGATGGACATGACGCTCCACGCGGAGGACCGCTACAACTTCAACCCGGGCCAGCAGGACATCAACACCGGCACGCCGGACGCGGCCAACGGCCGGCTGGAGCAGACGGGCCTGGGGCACCAGTACACCAACTACGGCACGCTCCAGCGGCACGTGACGTGGGACCAGGGGAGCCCCGAGAATGCGACGTCGCGTCCCATCGGTGGCCGTTAGGCGCACGCTGGCTACCACCCTGCTCGCGGGGTGTGTTTCGCTGGCCTGCGACAAGCCCTCAGGGGGGAATGCATCCATGACGACAGAGACGGCCGCGCCTGCGGCGAAGACGGGAACGGACCTGGAGACGCTGGAGAAGGTGGTGACGCTGCCGCGCCGCCCCCAGGCGGTGCAGTGGCGCCAGTCTCCGCGCGGCATCCAGGGCGGGCTGGGCCCCACGGACACGCAGTTCCTCGCGGTGCTGGAGTACCCGGCGGCGGAGGCCCAGGCGCTCCAGGCCGCGCTGAAGCCCACGCGGCTGACGGTGAAGGTGGATGACGGTGGGTGGCTGCCGGAGGCCACGAAGGAGGCCCTGAAGGGCGCCACCGCCTACGACGCGGCGCCCTTCTTCAAGGGCTCGCTGCGCCAGGGCACCGTGTTCCAGCTGCCCCAGTCGAGCACCTTCGTGCTGGTGCTCTTCAGCAGCTAGAAGTCCGCGCGAAAAGCAGCAAGGGCCCGGCCGCGAGCACTCGCGCCCGGGCCCTTCTCTTTTCAGGGGCTACGTCGTGCCTTCGGGCCGGTTCTTCTTCTGGGGCGAGGCCCCCGTGTGGCGGACGTTGCCGCGGGTGTCGTGCTTCCCGCCCGAGCGGCTGTCCGCGCTGTTGATGATGGCGCTCGCGAGCAGGAAGGCGTTGAGGCGCAGCTGCATGAAGTTGTGCTCCACCTTCGGCGGCTGCTGCATGCGCAGGGTGCGGTCCTCACCCGGCTGGTGCTTCGGCCACTCGGTCGCGGACGCGGGCGCTCCGGTGCGGGCGAACTGGAGCATCCAGTTGCTCACCTGGCGCGAGTACGCGCGGTCCTCGTCCGAGAGCACGTCCTGGGTGGGCGGGCAGCGGGCCACCGTGTCCAGGAAGTACGGGACGTCCGAGCCGTGCGGGACGCCGTCGGGGAACTCCGGGCGCAGCTCGGTGGCCGTGTACTCGAAGTAGAAGCGCCACGCGTCGGAGACCTTGAGGTGCAGGTCCGCGACCTGCCGCGGAATCAGCGTGAAGACGATGTCCCGGCACACCTGCCGCGCCAGCTCCTCGTCCGGTGACACGCCCGGGTAGAGCAGGCCGATGGGGACGTTGTTGTCCCGGAGGGCCTGGAGGATCTCCATGGGGTCGCGGCCCATGGCCTCCATCACGCTCACGTCATCGCTGGTGCTGCCCAGGATGAGCGGCACGCGCGCCTGCTGCTGCGCCTTGAAGGTGGACAGGATGGACTGGGGCAGCACCGTGTCGCCGCACACGGCCACCGGCGCCAGCGAGTGCTCTGGCGGCTGCTGCCAGAAGGACTCCGCGGGCAGCTGGCGCATGCGCTCCGGCGTCGCGGCCCCGTCCGCCACGCCCATGCCGCGGATCAACGCCTCGCCCTTGAGCTGCGCCTGCGCCAACGGCATCTCGTCCAGGCCGTACACGCTCATCGCCACACCCCGGTGGAACAGGGGCTTCGCGGCATCCATGCAGAAGAGGGCCAGCACGCTCTTGGCGCCCGCGGATTGGCCCATGAGGGTGACGTTGCCCGCGTCCCCGCCGAACTTCGCGATGTTGCGGTTCACCCACTGGAGCGCGGCGACCTGATCCAACAGGCCGAAGTTGGCCGCGCCGCCGCCCGGCTCCTTCTGGAGCGCCGGATGGGCCAGGAAGCCCAGGTGGCCCAGGCGGTAGTTGATCGTGACGAGGATGGCGTCACGGGACGCCATGGGCACGCCGTCGTACGGGGGCAGGCCGCTCGCGCCAAGCACATACGCGCCGCCGTGGATCCACACGATGACGGGCAGCTTCGCCTGGGGGTCCACGCGAGGCGTCCAGACATTGAGATAAAGACAATCCTCACCCATCGGATACGGGTCACCGCCGCCGCCCGCGATGCAGCCTTCGCGAGACTGGAGCGAGGACTTGCCGAACGTGGACGCCTGCCGGATGTTCTTCCAGGGCACGACCGGGGCGGGAGGACGCCACCGCAGCGCGCCCACGGGAGGCTGGGCGTAGGGAATTCCCTTGAAGGCATACACCCCTTCCTCGACGACGCCTTGGAGCTGTCCTTCGACCGTGCTGACGACGGGAGCCGACTGCTGGACCATTTTTGGAACCCCCCACGAGACCCGGCGCCAGGGCCGGGCCGGTGCGAAGTAGAGGTTTCGCCCATGCGAGTCAATGCATTGGGCCTCAAAGGCAATCACCCGTCCGCCAGCCGACGAGCCCCCAGACTCCGGAGCATCAGGGCAATGCCATACCGAGTTCCCGCAGGACGGCCCGGGTGATGGCTGCGTAGTCCCCGTCGAAGTGATGTCCACCCTTGAGCAGTACCGCGCGCGCGCCGGGCACGCCGGACAGCATGGGGCAGAGGCTGTCGGACAGCTCCTCGTCACCGTAGACGCAGAGCACGGGCGTCCCCTTCAGGGCCTGCACGTCCGGGAGCACCGCGGCCGTGGGCCGGCCCTTGCCGCCGAAGATGTCCGTGACGTGCACCTCGAACTCCGCCTCCTTGCCGGGCGCGAGCAGCACGGCCATCCGCACGCGCTCGCGCAAATCCTCCGGCAGGCGCGCGGTGATGGCCGGCACCACGTCCGCGCCACGCGAGTAGCCCAGCAACACCACGCGCTGCTTGCCCCACGCGGACAGGTAGTGGCGCAGCGCTCGGGCCACGTCCGCGGAGGTCTGCTCCGGCGTGCGGCGCTTCCAGAAGTAGCGCAGCGAGTTGAAGCCCACGACGGGGATGCCCTGCGCGGCGAGCGACTCGGAGACCGTCTGGTCCAGGCTGGCCCAGCCGCCATCGCCGGTGACGAAGAGTGCCAGCGTGTCGCCCGGGACATCCGACGTCGCGGGGACCTCCACCAGCGGCAGGCCCTCCACCGACGTGTCCCCGGAGAGCCCCTGGGTGCCCGCGTCTGGAGGCGACGCTGGCGTGGAGACCGGCGTCAGCGCTTCCGATGGGAGCGGCGCGGCGGCGGCGTCATGCGCGGCCAGCAGCGCCCCCTGCCATGCGTCCACCGGCATGCGGGCCAATCCCGGCCCCGGCACCGTCAGCACGCGGGCCGTCGTCAGCGAGCGGGTGAAGTCGTGCGCGGCCTTCACCGGATGGACCGGATCATGCTCCGCGCCGAGCAGCACCCACGGTTGATACAGCGCACGCGCCGGGGCCAGCCGCTCGCGCCTGTCTTTGTCCGCGCGTGAGCGCACGAGCTCCGCGCCCGGACAGAAGGCCACGGAGGTCGTCACCTCCGGCGTGAAGTCCACGCTCACCGCGCCCCGGAACGTGCCCGGAGGAGCCTGGGCCAGCGCCGCGTAGGCCAGCGCCGCGCCCGTGCCGTCCCCCACGAGGACGGGGTGCAGGTACTCGGGCAGCTCCGCGTGCCGCTGGTAGCCCTGGCTCAGGACCTCCAGGTCGCCCGCCGGATAAGCGCACCGGGTGCCCTTCTCCAAAGCGCGCAGCCAGGCCCCGGCGTCCACCCCGAGCACCAGCGCGCCGTGCGAGGCCAGCGCCGTGGACAGCTCCAGCGCCCTGCCCTTTTCCGCGGGCCCATCCGCCAGCAGGAGCACCACCGTCCCGGGCCTCCCCGGGGGCGTCACCACCGTGACATGGCCAAAGCGGCCCCCGATGTGCCGCGTCTCCACGCGCGGCGCGACGGGAGGCTGGGGCGCGGGGACCGCCACCGGGGCCGGAGCGACGGAGGGCGCCGCGCACGTGCGCGACCACGGGATGAGCGCCAGCGCCAGCACGAGCACGGCCCCCACCAGGAACCACTTCGCGCGCTTCCTCATCTCGCCACCACGCCGCCCAGCCCGCGCGACACCAGCGACGCCACGCCCGCGAGCACGCCCGGCAGCGCGAGCCCGCCCGGCGAAGCCAGGTAGCGCGGCGCCCAGTCCGGACGGAACTTCTCCTTGTACTGGCGCAGCCCCTGGAAGTTGTAGAAGTGCTCGCCGTGCCGGAACAGGAGCGCGCCCAGCCGGTTCCACATGGGCGCGAGCGCGCGTGCCTCGAAGCCGCTGAAAGGCGCCATGCCCAGGTTGAAGCGCAGGAAGCCCTGCCCCCGGCCCCACAGCATCAGCGACGTGAAGAGGAAGTCCATGGCCCCATGGGGACTGCCCGGCTGGTAGCGCATGAGGTCCACGCTCAGCTCCTCCTTCGTGTCCGGAGCCCACACGTTGGCGAAGCCCATGAGCACGCCGCTCCGGCGCACCAGCGCCACCGGCCCCTGCTCCAGGTAGCGCGGTGAGAAACAGCCCAGGCTGAAGCCCTTCTCACGCGTGTGCTTCTCCGCGAGCCACGCGTCGGAGATGGCCCGCAGCTGGGGCATCAGCTCCGGCACGGCCTCGCGCGGTTGCACCTCGAAGGTCCAGCCCTCGCGCTCCATGCGGTGCATGCCATGGCGCAGGCCCCGGCGCTCCGGCCCCTCCAGGTTGAAGTCCTGGAGCGGCACGGTGGCCTCCTCGCCCAACTTGAGCAGCGTGAGCCCCAGGTCCAGGTAACGCGGCAGCGCGCCCGGCCCCACCTGGTAGAAGCACGCCCAGCCGTGGTGCCGGTCCGCCATTTCGAGGAAGCGCCACGCCAGCTCCGTCGCCGCGTCCGGCGGCCCCACCGGGTCACCCATGGACACCCACGCCCGCCCCGACACGCCGTACATGAGGAACGCGGTGCCCGCGTCGTTGAGCAGCAGGGACTTGTCCCCCACCAGCGCCAGCGAGGCCATGGACTCCGGGGCGCTCGCCACCAGGGGACGCACCCGTTGCAACTCCTCCACCGTCGGCGGATGCGTGCGCGGCGACGCCGGCCGCAGGAGCGCGGCCAGCCCCGCCACGATGGTCGCCCCCAGCACGCCCACGCTGGCGCGCAGGAAGCGCGGCGCGTTGCCTGAGAAGGCGAAGTGCCACCAGAGGTCGTTGCGGTACTCGACGTGCCGGTAGGAGAAGAACCCCAACCATACCGACGCGCCCACCACCGCCACCGTGGCCAGGAGCCACCCGGGGCTGAAGGCCTCCGCGAACAGAGACGTGTGCCGGTAGAACTGCTGATGGAACGGCGCCAGCGCCGCGGCCAGGACGAGCAGCAGCGTGGCCTCCTCGTAGTCCACGCCCTTCACCACGGAGAACACCGCGCCCGCCACCAGCAGCACCTGCGTCAGCACATAGGCCGCGTCCAGGCGCCGCTGGAGCCCGCGAGCGAGCAGGAGCAGCGACACGCCCACCAGGCTGCCCAGCAGATGCGACACCTCCAGGAGCGGCAGCGGCACCAGCCGGCGGAGCAGCGCCAGCCGCTCGGCGACGGGCGGAGTCGCGCCAGAGAAGAGCAGCACCGTGCCCGCCACGAACGCCACCGCCGACGCGACCCACGGCACCACCGGCGCGAACGAGCTGTGCACCACCTTCGCCAGCCGCGTGAGGTGGTGACGGCGCTGGAGCAACTCATGTCCCGCGAGCAGCAGCGCCGCCACCGTGAAGGGCAGCAGGTAGTAGACGAGCCGGTACACCAGCAGCACGCCCACGACCTGCGGCGCGGGCACGCGGGGCGTGAGCGCGGAGAGCATCACCGTCTCGAAGACGCCCAGGCCCGCGGGCACCTGGCTGGCGATGCCCGCCAGCTGCGCCAGCGCGAACAGCGCCGTGAGCGACGGCAGCGACACGCTGTCCGGGGGCAGCAGCACCCACAACACCGCCGCCGCCAGCGCCCAGTCCCCGCACGACACCACCAGTTGGGCCAGTGCCCGCGCGGGCGTGGGCAACGTCCACTCCAGGCCGCGAATACGCAGCGGCTTGCGCACGGTGGCGCACGCCACGAAATAGCCCACGAGCAGCAAACCCAGCGCGGCCCCCACTCCGTGCGCCACGGGCGTGGACAGGGACAGCACCCCACCCCCGCCCTCCAGGAGCAACGACGCGCCGGTGACGGCGGCCAGGCCCAGCCAGAACGTGAGCGCGTTGAACGCGGACACCCGCGCGACGTCCAGCGCGGTGAGCCCCCACGCGGAGTACAGCCGGTAGCGCACCGAGCCGCCGCTCAGGAACGACGCGCCCAGGTTGTGCCCGAAGGCGTAGCCCACGAAGGATGTGAACCCCACGCGCGAATAGGGGATCCGGTGCCCCGCGTGCCCCAACGCCAGCACGTCGTACAGCGTGAGCGCCGCGTAGTTCACGACCGTCACGGCCAGGGCCAGGAGGATGCGACTCGCCGTCACGGCCGCGAGCCCCGCGCTCACGTCCTCGCGGCGGTAGTGCGACAGCTCGCGGTGCAGCACGTACGCCGCCACGCACAGCAGCAGCAATGGCAGTGCGGTGGTGAGGACTCTCTGGACCTTCGACATGCCAGGAGGACGCAGCATCCGGCGTGCCATGCCTCAGGAGGAGAAGACGCGGGGGCAGTCCTCCGCCCGAAAGGCCCCAGCTGGGGCAATTCGCCCCACCTTCCCGGGAGGACCAGGCAGGCGTCGCGCCCCTGGAGCGACCGTGCCGGAATGACTGCGTTAGCGTGGATGAGGACTCAACACCCGAGCCAGGAAGACACCTTGGTCTACGACGTGATCATCGCGGGGGCCGGCCCGGTCGGCCTGTTCCTGGCCTGTGAGCTGCGGCTCGCGAAGCGCACCGTGCTGGTGCTTGAACAAGCGGAGGATCCGCACTCCCCCCTGAAGCGGCTCCCGTTTGGAAGGCGAGGACTCTGGGGCCCCAGCATCGAAGCGTTCCACCGGCGCGGACTGCTGGAAGCCATCGCGTCGACCCCTCGCGCCGGCGCGGGTGCCCGTGGCCAACCGGGCCTCGGCTCCCCGGCCCGGCCGACATGCAGCTGGGAAGCGAAACGGAGCATCTCGAGCGCGTCATCGCCGCTCACGCACAAGCCCTGGGCACGGAGTCAGGAATCGCCTGGGACTGAGCGCGGTGCTCGTGCGTCCGGATGGGTTCGTGGCCTGGGCGAGCGATACGACCCCAAGTCCCGAGGAGCTCACCCGAGCCGCGGCCAGGTGGTTCACGCCCCGCGAGCACCGCGCATCCCTGTACTGAAGCCACGCATGGGACCTGGGTACAGGCGGACCAGGAGTCCGTCCTCGCACCGTCGCAGGCGGCGCCATGCCGGGCCCTCGCAAGCCCGTCCCCCTTCGGGACACGCGGGCCCTCCACGCCCGGAAGCCAGGGCTCCCCAGAGGAGCAGCGGACCCCCGGGGTAGGGTTCCGAGACAGGACCGGGGGTCACGCCGATCCTGAGAACAATTTCATGTTTTACGATTCTATCCGGTCCGCTCCGTCTGTTTTGTGAACAGCGAGTGAAACGCAGCGGCCGGAGGCACGGCGGGGAGGCATGAGGGACCCATTTTACTTTTGACCCCCTCGCGCTGGAGCATGTGTCTCGAATGCGTCGCTCCCGTGTCTTCGCTCTCGACTTACAGCTCCGGCTCACTCCCTTCCGCGGCTCCCGGAAGGCCCTCTTCTCGCGGCTCGCGGGCGTGGGGGCCGTGCTGCTGATGCTCCTCGCGTTCGCGCCCGCCGCCCGGGCGGAGGCCGCTGGGACAACGGCCGCCCAGCCCGCGCTCGACGGGTGGCGCTATCGCTGGGGAGACTCGCCGCTGGAGCCTGACGGCGTCCCCACGTGGGCGACGGAGCCGGAGGACGCGGCGGGCTGGCAGGCCATGACCGCGCTCCAGGAGCCGCCGGGCCGCGGGACGAACACCTTCCTCTGGCTGAGCATCCCCGTGCCCCAGGGCCCGTGGCTGGAGCCCGCCCTCTTCCTGGGCAACGTGGCCAACGCCTTCGAGGTCTACGCAGACGGCCAGCGCGTCCACGCCAGCGGGACGCTGGCCCCCAACGGCCAGGAGATCATGGAGAACATGGTCTGGCACCTGGTGCCCGTGCCGCCCGCGTCCCTGGGCCATCGCGTGCTCCTGCGCATCCAGGCGCATGGGCCCGCCATCGGCGTCACGCGCGACGCGAAGGTGGGCTCGCGCCAGGAGCTGCTCGCGGAGGTGACGCGCCTGGGACTGGCGCCCTTCGTCATGGGGACGCTGCTGGTGGGCATTGGCGCGGTGTCGCTGTTCGCCGCCCTCCTGCGCCGCCAGGGGCGGATGCTCGCCGCGCTGACCGTGTTCTCCGCGGGCTCGGGCGCGCTGCTGCTGGGCTCCAGCGGCCTGTTCCCGGCGCTCTGGGGCAAGGCGGCCACCGGCAGCGTCCTCACGCTGCTGGGCTCGTACGCCATCCTGCCCGCCCTGGCGTGGTTCATCTCCGATACGGTGGGCACGGACAAGCTGCGCTGGTTCCGCCGGGGCGCGGCGGTCGTCACCGTGCCGGCCATCCTCCAGGCGATCATCGTGGTGATGGACCTGGGCTCCGCATGGCGGCTGCTGTCCGCCTTCATCCTCTACTCGCTGCCCGGACTGCTGGTGTGCGTGGGGGTCGCGGTGGTCGAGGCCCTCAAGGGGAACAAGGACGCGCGCATCTTCGTCGCGGGCCTGGGGGTCCTCACCTTCGTGCTCCTGCTCAGCACCCTGCCGATGCTGGGCCTGATGGAGGCCACCGACAGTCAGGTGCACTGGGGGTTCTTCGCGCTCACGCTGTCGCTCGTGGCCATCGTGGCGCGGCGCTCCGCGGAGGTGGTGCGCTCGCTGGCGGAGTACACGCACCAGTTGGACGCGCGCCGCAAGGACGTGCGCCTGCTGGCCGAGGGCATGGGCCGCGGCGCGGACGAGCTCGCCGCCGTCGTACAGCAGCTGCACACCTCCAGCGAGGAGCAGACCGTGGGCATCAGCCGCCAGGCCGCCGCGCTGCGCGAGCTGGAGCAGACGGTGGAGGAGATCCGCCAGGGCTCGCACCTGACGGCGGACAAGGCGCGGGTGCTCGCGGCGTCCGCGGAGAGCGCGGAGGCGGTGGGGCGCGAGGGTGGCGCCGCCCTGGAGCGCACGCTGACGGACCTGGCCGCCATCCGCACGGAGGTGTCGGGGATGGCCTCGCGCATCCTCGCGCTCGACGAGCGCACCCGCGAGGTGTCCAGCATCGTCGACGACGTGAAGACGCTGGCGGACCAGTCCAACATGCTGGCCATCAACGCGGCCATCGAGGCGGTGCGCAACGGCGACAGCGGCAAGGGCTTTGGCGTGGTGGCCAAGGAGATGCGCCGGCTGGCGGACCAGTCCATCCGCGCCACCGAGCGCATCCGCGACGTGCTCGACGGCGTGAGCATGAGCATGCGCGAGGCCGCGCAGATGAGCGAACAGGGCGAGGCGCGCGTGCAGGTGAGCCTGGACGCCGTCCGCGGCTCCGGCGCGCAGCTGCAGAAGCTGACGAGCATCATCGGCGACACCACCGGCAGCGTGAGGCAGATCACCCAGGCCGTGGCGCAGCAGGACTCGGGCACGCATCAGATTGCCCAGGCCATCCAGGAGCTGTCCGGCCAGATGCAGCGCACGCTCCAGGCCGTGGAGGAGACGCGCACCGTCACGCACTCCGTGCAGACGCTGGCGGAGGTCATGTCGGGGGCCGCGAGCAAGGCGCTCCGCTCCGGCACGTTGGACGACCAGCAGAAGCCCGCGGCGGCGTGAAGCCCGGGCCCGGCCCGGCTACACTCCGGGCCATGGTGCCCCTGACCGACCACTCCGGGCTGTCCCCCGAGCGGCGCGCCGCCCTGGAGCGGCAGCTCGCGCCGCTCACGCTGCTCCAGGACGTGGTCCGCTGGGGCTTCGCGAGCCACCCGCCGCGCGACGTGGCGGCGGTGGTGGTCCAGGACGAGTTCACCCACGACGTGGTGCTGCCCTGGGAAGAGGAGCGCTACCTCGTCTTCGACACCACCTGACTGGGCGGAGTGACCTCGGTCTCCGTGTGGGACCGCTGCCCTACCGCCGATGAGTTGCTGGACGCGAGGCTGCGCGCCGGCTGGACGCCCACGCCGACGAGCACCGTCGACGGGGACGTCATCCTGGGCCACGCCGCGTGCCGGGCTCCGTCCAGGGCCGCGCGCTGACGTCCTGGCGACACTCGTCCGGGGCGATGCGTGGAGAACGCGACGCCCTGGGCGAAAAGGCGCGCGGGCGCTGACGAAGCCATGACGTGCGGGAAGTACGAGCACCGCCATGGAAGAGAGCCTGAAGCCCCGGTTGCGCGGCCTGTCCCACGTCATCGCGTTCGTGGCGGCGCTGGTGGGCTGCGTGAGGATGACGCAGCTGCCGGTGCACGGCGTGCAGTACGCGGCGAACCTGGTGTTTGGCGGCAGCATGGTGCTGATGTTCGGAGTGAGTGGGGGCTACCACTGGCCCACCTGGAGCGCGGCGACGTACCAGCGGATCCGCCGGTTCGACCACGCGGCCATCTTCATCCTCATCGCGGGGAGCTTCACGCCGCTGGCGACGTTGGACCCCATGGGGGGCCTGAGTCAGCGGCTGCTCTGGGTGATGTGGGGCGCGGCGCTGACGGGAGCCACGCTGACGCTCGCGGGAATCTCCGCGTCGCGAGGCCTGCGCTCGGGGCTCTACGTGGCGCTGGGCTGCGTGGCGGCCCCGGTGTTCTGGAACCTGCCCGGGGTGATGGGCCAGGGCCGCGTGGGATGGCTCTTCTTCGGGGCCATGCTCTACGCCGTGGGCGCGGTGGTGTACGCGCGCCGTTGGCCGGATCCCATCCCCCACGTCTTCGGCTACCACGAAGTGTTCCACGTCATGGTCGTCGCCGCGGCCGCCACGCACTACGCTGTGCTGCTGGACTTCGTGGGGCGTTGACCGTGGCCATGCGTTTGCGCGCGTGCATCGCAATTCTGCTGTTCATTTCGGGCTGTGCCGCGACGGAGCCCATCACGAAGGAGCCCGCGGCCCGCGGCCGACGGAGTGCCAACCTCCAGCGAGCGGCGGCGCTGCCCTGGAGGGACGGTGGGCGGTGCGTCGTTCGCGAAGCGTCCCAGCCTTGGCCCGTGCTGGTGGAGCGGTGCTATCCGGCGCTCGACCAGGGCCGGGTCGAGTTCCACGACACCACGGGAAGATGCACGGTCGCCTCCGCTGACGCCGCGACCCTGGGACTCGGGGTCTGTGTGCTGGCGGCTCCTGAGATTGCCGTGGGAGCCGTGATCGTCCTGGGCGTGGTGGTGGTCGGCGTCGCCATCAAGGAGGAGTTTGATGCGTATGAGCTACGCCACCTCTATCCCGAGGAAGCAGGGGCCTCACGAGGAACGAGGGTCGCGTCCCGAGATGCTGTAGCGAAGCCGGAGCCCAAGTTGGAACCGGAGCCAGCTGGCCAAGGCAGACAGCCCCCGGTGCCACCTGTGCCCGTGGACCGGACGCGGCGCGCCAGCTGCGAGCCGGTTCCAGTGCCGCGCGCATCCAAGGATGGGCCACACAACGAGTGCGCCGACAGGTTCCCACCGAACCGTTATCCCGGAATGGACGTGAGCGTGGGCGGGGTGCGCTTCGATGCGCTACAAGTCGGCGCGTGGGTGCTCTGGGAAATCAAGACCCACCAGTTTGATTCATACAACATCTTCATTCAGGTTCAAGAGATTGAAGATGAACTCAAACAACTAACGAAGGAGCGCGACATTGCACTGGCCTGTGGATATGAATTCTTCGTTGGCGTGAGCACTGAAGCGCACAAGCTCGCACTGCTCAAGCAGGACTCCACCTTCAAGGTCGTTGTCACGGGGTGCGAAAGATGACCGCTCAAGGCCCCCTCCTTCTCAACATCTATGCGCCTGCGCTTGTGGGCGACGACAACCGCACGCTCGCGGCAGTCCACGGCCTGGAACGCGCGTTGCCCGGATTGCGCATGGACTGGAGAGTGACGGAGAAGCGACAGCTTGCTGTCGTGCCACAGCGCGATGCGTGGTTGGCCCAGGAGGCAGCGCGTGGCGAGTTCCCTTTTATATGTAACGGTGACGAGCGTTATCCCGTGATGGTTTCCGGGCACAATCGATCCGTATCTGCAAGCCCTCGCGGCGAGCCGCAATTCCAGCTCCATGCGAAGCTGCCCCTGGACGCGGCCGTCCTCTCGGCAGCGGCGAATGTGCTTGAAGCCTTGGCGGAGAGTGCAAACGCATTCTGGGGACAAGCAACGCCAGACGGAGCTGCGGTGGACATCGCGTATCAGACAGCCCCCACGCTGGAAGGACCACCGTCTCCACGCCGGGGGTTGCCCGCCCTGAAGCTCTTCGAGCACATTCGCTCGCCCGAGATTCCCTATTACCTCGGGTGGCTGAACTACTGGTCGGAGGCTTCCGCGCGGGCCATCGGGTTCCCGGATCCTGCTCGCGACACCGAATGGCTCTCACGGTCGCGGCGCACGGCGACGGGCGGGTGGATCGTGCAGCTCACCGAGGCGCCCCTCGACCTGGACGACCCCGCCCATCTGACAGCGCTCAAGCGGGCCTACGAGCGCTTCCCCGAAATCGGCGGGCGCGGGGTGCCGTGAACTGCGTGATGAGTGTCGGACGCCGCACGCCGCATCGGCCGCCACTCCAGGTGCCACGCCCCATGGCGGGATGAACCCTTCCTCGAGGAGGCACCACCATGGCCGACCCGGCGATCACCACACAGTGCTGCATCGCGGGCGGAGGGCCGGCGGGAATGATGCTGGGGCTGCTGCTGGCCCGGGCCGGAGTGGAGGTAACGGTGCTGGAGAAGCATGCGGACTTCCTCCGCGACTTCCGGGGCGACACGCTCCACCCGTCCACGCTGGAGCTGATGCACGAGTTGGGCTGGCTGGACGAGCTGCTCGCCCTCCCCCACTCGAAGATGTTGGACCTGCGCTTCCAGGTCGGCGAACACGAGGTCACCGTGGGTGACTTCCGCCACCTCCCCACGCACGCGCGCTATCTGGCCTTCATGCCGCAGTGGGACCTGCTCGACTTCATCGCGCGCAAAGCCGCCATGTACCCGACCTTCCAGCTCCTCCGCCGCACGGAGGCAACGGACCTCGTGCGCGACCATGGCCAGGTTGTCGGAGTCCGCGCACGGACGCCGGAAGGCCCGCTGGAGGTGCGCGCGTCGCTGGTGGTGGCGGCGGACGGCCGGAAGTCCACGCTGCGTCAGCAGTCCGGCCTGGAGGTCCAGAACCTGGGCGCCCCCATGGACGTGCTCTGGTTCCGCGTGTCGCGCAGACCTGACGATCCCAGCCCACCCCTGGGCCACTTCGAGCGCGGAGCGCTCTTCCTGCTCATCAACCGGGGCGACCAGTGGCAGTGCGGCCGGGTCATCCCCAAGGGCGGCATCGCGTCCGTCCAGGCGCGCGGCCTGGAGGCCTTCCGGGCCGAACTCGTGAAACAGGCGCCGTTCCTCGCCGACCGAGCTGGTGAAATCCGAAGCTGGGACGACGTGAAGCTGCTGACCGTGCGAGTGGATCGGCTGCGCACCTGGTATCAGCCCGGCCTGCTGTGCATTGGCGACGCGGCGCACGCGATGTCGCCCGTGGGCGGCGTGGGCATCAACCTGGCGGTGCAGGATGCCGTGGCCACCGCCAACCTGCTCGCGGGCCCCCTGCTCGCCCGCCGTGTCACGACCGAGGACCTGCGCCGCGTCCAGCAGCGCCGCGAGTTCCCCACCCGTCTCACCCAGCGGGCGCAGGTGCTCATCCAGAACCGCGTGGTGGACCCGGCGCTCCGGAAGCGCGCCTTCAGCAACGGTCGGCTGCCCCTGAGCCTCCAGCTGGTGAAGCGCATCCCCGCGCTGCGCCGCATCCCCGCGCGCCTGATAGGCCTGGGCGTCCGCCCCGAGCACATCCACACGCCGGCCGCTTCACCCCTTCACTGAGGACCGCCGGAGCGCTGGTTCCCCCGCCCCGGTTCCAGGCACGGTTGTCCTGGCGCATCCCACCCCAAAACTTCGCGGGAAGTGCCTGACGCCCGTGCATCACCCTCCTGCGCGTCAGGCCTGGAGGAACCATGACGAGCTCACGAACGACAGCCCTGCGGGAAGTCCGCTCCCAGGCCACCGAGGAACTCCGCTCGGGCCAATGGAAGCTGACCGCCGCGGTGGTGGTCGCGGGGACGATGATGTCCGTGGGGATGAAACGCCGCTCGCTCGGGGGCACGGTGGTGGCCCTGGCCGGCGGCGCCGTGCTCTATGGGGGCCTGCAATCCCAGCGGCGTGCTCTCGCCTCGGTCGCTCGGAAGGCCCGCCGCGCATTGACAGGCAAGGAAGCGAGGCATGGACAGCTCATCGAAGTGGAGCACACGCTCACGGTGGGACGTCCGGTGGAGGAGCTCTACCGCCTGTGGCGTGAACCCTCCACGCTGAGCCGCCTGATGGAGCACTTCGCGGAGGTCACGCCCACGGCCGGTGACGGCCGGCACTTCCGGATCCACGGGCCGCTGGGGCGCGAGGTGAGCTGGGACTCGCGCCTCGTGGAGGAACGCGCGCCGGAGTTCCACAGCTGGGAGTCCACGGAGGACAGCCCCGTGAAGACGCGAGGGTGGGTGCGCTTCCAGCCCGCTCCGAACGGGGGCACGGAAGTGACATTGCACCAGGCCTTCTCGCCCCCGGGCGGAGCGCTGGGCGAGGCGCTGGCGAAGCGGATGCGTGGCGTCCCCGCCATGCAGGTGAGGAAGGTGCTGCGCAGCTTCAAGAGCCTGGCGGAGACCGGGGAGATTCCCACGGAGGACGCGCCGAAGGGCTACGGGTTCTTCAAGCAGAAGGTGGATGGCTACGTGCGGAACGTGTTCACTTCTTGAGCCGCGGGCGTCCTGCCCTTCCCACAACTCAACACCCGTGCGAGGGGCGGATCCGTCCGTCATCGCCGGACAGCGAAGAGGCCCCTAGGGGGTGTCCCTAATTAAGCCAAAGCATCATGCAGGCCAGGTGGAGGACCGCCAGGTAGTTGGTGGCGGTCTTCTCGTAGCGGGTGGCCACGGCGCGGAAGCGCTTGAGGCGGTGGAACATGCA
>NZ_RAWF01000232.1:0-15727 GCF_003612075.1 Corallococcus sp. CA041A | reverse complement strand
GCGGTGGGGTTGGTGCGCGTGGCGCGGAGGGTGCGGCGCAGCTTGGACAGGTGCTGACGCAGGGCATCCGCGGAGTTGGGGCGCGTCTCCGGGTCCTTGGTGAGCATCTGCAGGATGAAGGCGTCCACGGCGGGCGGCAGGTCGGGGACGAACTCCGACGGCCGGGGAGGGCGCGCCTCCACGTGCTTCATGAGCAGGTCCACCGGGGAGCTGCCGATGAAGGGCAGCCGGCCGGTGATGATTTCGAAGGTGACGACACCCATGGCGTACAGGTCCGTCATGGGACCCACGGACTGGCCGCGGGCCTGCTCGGGCGCCATGTACTCCGGAGTGCCGACGACCATGTCGGTGCGCGTCTGCGCGGTGCGGACGGTGGGCCCTTCGCCGCGCTTGGCGAGCCCGAAGTCCAGCAGCTTCACGTAGCGCGTGCCGTCTGGCTGGCGCACGAGGAAGATGTTGCTGGGCTTCAGGTCGCGGTGCACCACGCCCGCGCCGTGCGCGGCACCCAGGGCGGCGAGCACTTCATCCAGGAGGGACAGGGCCTCCGGGACGGGGAGGCGGCCCTTCTCCGCGAGGATGGCGTCCAGCGGCTGGCCATCCAGGTACTCCATGACGATGTACTGGCGGCCGTCAGGGAGCTGGCCGAAGCCGAAGATGTCGATGATGCCGCGGTGGCGGATGGCGTTGACGGCGCGGGCCTCCGCGAGGAGGCGGGCCACCTGTTCGGACGAGTGCGCCAGTTCGGGGCGCAGCACCTTCACGGCGACGCGCTTGCCGATGAGGGGCTGGATGCCGTCGTAGACGAGCCCCATGCCGCCCACGCCAATGCGCGAGCGCAGCTCGTACTCGCCCAGCTTCAGGCCGATGAGGGGGTCGGTGATGGCGGTGGCTTCAGTACCGGGGTGCTCCACGATGACCTTCGGTTCCGGTGGAGTCGGATGGAACGACGACAGCACGACGGTGCCATCGCGAGGGCACACCGCCGTCTCGGACGGAACGGTGAGGCCGCAGGTTTCGCAGATCAACTCGGATGACATCTCCACCGCGGGGGAGCGTAACAGGTGAAATCCCGGGAAGCGAAGTCAGGGCCCGGGGCACGCCGGGCAAGCAAACAGGCACCTGCCCCCGGGTCGCGTTTTCTCACCCGCTGGTGTCACACAGCGGGCGATGCGGTGGGTCAGGGCGTTCCTGTGAGGCCTGGGATGACGCATCCCTTGTATTCAAGTGACGAACCTGTGCTGCCAGTCGGTCCATCGGTGCTGGTACCCCCCGCGCCACCAGGACCGGGACGCGGCGAAAAAGCCCCGCCATCCAGTTCGAAACTGACGGATTCGCACCACAGCGCGACGGATGGGCCGCCACCCCCGCCGCCACCACTGCCGCCATGGCCACCGGTTCCACCGGTTCCACCGTCGCCGCCAGCTCCGCTCTCAGTGATGTAGTCACGACCAGTAGCGGGGGGAGTGACGACTTCCTTGGAGGTCAGCAGCTTGAAACTGCCGCCTTGTCCACCGGGCCCGCCCGGACCCCCAGGACCTCCTTCGCCTCCGATGCCTCCCTCTCCGCCGCCCCTGGTCGTCAAGGAGACCGTGCCCTGCACGCGGAGGTGCACATTGGTCGCGAGGACCGCGATGGATGCGCCTCCTCCATGACCTCCCCTGCCGCCCAATCCACCACAACCTCCCGCTCCGCCTCCACCGCCCGCGCCACCGCTGGCGACATCGACGGCGTTTGCATCGCAACTTCCGCCGGCACCGCCGCCACCTCCACCTTGCCCCGGCTTACCTGCCGCTCCAGGTGTTCCGCTCTGGTTGGCCTGCCAGGTGCTGTTGGCGATGATTCCATCTCCACTTCCCGCAGAACCCGCATCGCCAGGGCTGCCCGGCCCACCATTGGTGCCGACGGTGCCGCTGATTCCTCCGTCAGGGACGATGCACTGGCAGTACAGGCCACAAGTGCCGCTGATCAGCGGGCCACCGCGTCCCCCTGCTGTATTGGGAGTGCCTACGCCTCCATCGTATCCCGCGACACCACTGTTCCCCTGACCACCGACTCCTCCAGGAGTTCCTGCTGACGTGGTGCAGGTGGCTTGACCCGCAGGTCCTCCTAACGTCCGCCGGTCGCTGCCATCGCCTCCGTTTCCACCAGCCCCACCATCGAATCCCCGTTCACCTTGCTGCCCACGGTCACCCGCACCGCCACGCCCGGCCTCAAGCGTGACGTTGGTTAGAAGGATGGCAGCACTGTCTTTCAGCCGGAGAGCGATGGATGGCTCGCCGTTGCTCAGTCCGTTAGCGGAGGCAACGTTCAGCGAATCCAGCACCACCACTCCATCGGACACGGCTCCGACCGTGAACGCGAGCGTGCCGCCGTCGAAGAACGTAGTGCCGCCGCCATCCAGGAACCGGTCCCAATAGGGGTTCCCGTTCTTGCGCCACGTGTATCCGCCGTAAAGGGAAACGGGCATGTCCACCACGGGCGCTGACTCGTTGTACGTGCCGGTGCCCAGGTACACGATGTTGCGCCCCGTGCCACCGTCGCGGATCTCCCGGAGGGCCCGGTCCAGAGTCTTGAACGGCTTCTTGCGGGTTCCATCGTTGCCGTCGTCCTGGCCATCCGCTGGATCGACGAAATACCCCGCATCCGCGACACCATCGATGCCGTCGCAGTCGTTGTCGAAGCCCGTCAGGTCGGGGTAGTCCACCCCGCCGTCGCCGCACTCGGGAGGCGTCAGGTCTCCGGCGTCCACACCGCCGTCGCCCGCGTCACCGGCGTCCGCCCCACCGTCCCCGCTCGCCTGCGGTCCGCAGCGGCCCTCGCCCTGACAGTTTTCATAGGCCGCGTCGAAGTCACTGCAGCCGCCCACGCTGAGCACCGCACCGAACACCGCGCTCAGCGCGCCGACCTTCCAGAGGTTCCGCATGGCTTTCCCCGTGCTCACTGCCACGTCCCTGCGAAGCTCAGACCACCGCCCTGGGGCGTGAGCGTCACGGACGGCTGAACGTTCGTCTGCTGCACCGGCAGGAAGTACATCAGCGCGCCCGCCGCGATGGCCGCCGCGCCCACGCCGATGCCCACCGCGCCAATCGTCTGCGACCGCTTGCCGGAGTCGCGCAGCTTCTCCGCGTCCTGCAGGTTCGGATACTCGTTGTTGTTCAGGTCGCTGAGCTTGCTCCGCGACTGCACGAAGAACACCGTCCCCACGCCCGCGAGCACCACGCCGCCCGCCGCCGGCACCCAGGCCCACTTGCGGCGTCCCGGCGTCTCCACCGTCGGCGTGTCCGTCAGTCCCATCTCGGTGGGGGGCTGCACTCCCGGCGTCAGGTCCGGCCCTGGCACAGGCTGCTTCACGCCCGGCGTCACGTTGGGCGTCTGCTGCGCCACGGGAGGCGCCACCGGCGGCGCCACCGGCTCCGGACGCAGCACCCGCAGCGTGCGCGGCACCACCACGTCCAGCGACTTGTTGAGCGCGTCCAGCACCTGGTCCTCGCTCACGCCAGGGATCGACTCCTCGACCAGCGGCGCGCCGTCCTGCGCCGTGTACACGCGCACGCCCGCCTTGTACGCGTTCAGGTACGGGCCAATCTCCGTCACCATCACCACGTCCGTCTTCGCCGCCAGGCCCAGCGACGCGATGCAGGACGGCTGCGTGCGGTTGCAGCGCATCATCGCCGTGCGCTTCTTCTTCGGAAGCGTGCGCGTCACGTCCTCCACGCGGATCACCTCCAGGCCGCGGGCCTTGAGCTGCTCGGCCACGTGCTCCTGGGCGGTTCCAACGAGGTAGCGCGGCGTTCCCCGCGTCACGTCCGTGGGCGCCAGCAAGACGGTGACGGGTTTCGCGGAGGAAGCGGGTGCGGGCGCCTGGGCGACCACCAGGGTGAGCGCGGCGAGGAAGGGGATCAACACGGGAGCACTTTCTCCCCTGACCCGTCCTCCTCGCAAGGTCAGGATTCGAGGACCCGCGTGGTGGGACAGGGCCCCACCCACCCGGGGGCGACGCCGGTGTCCGGCGCCGGGCCTCCCGCGTGGAGGTTTCACGTCGCCGTGGCCGGGGAAGCCCGGACAGGGTCCCCTCGCCTTTGGGCGGCTACCGGCGCGTACGATCCGGAACCGGGCGGATCTGCGTCTTCTCCGACGTGTTCAGCTCCGTCTTCGGCCGGTCGTCGTCCTCGTCCTCATCCGAGGGCGGCGGGGGGGGGCCCGGCGGCCGGCGCGTGGGCGTGGCACCCGCTCGCAGCGTGTTTGCCGGCGGGGTGCCGGGACGCGCCGGAGCGGGCGGCGGCCGGCGCGGCGGCGGCGTATTGCGCGCGGGCGGGGCCTCCGCGAGCAGGTCCTCGGACACCTGCACCAATGGCTCGGAGGGCGGCGTGGAGCGGGTGTCCTCCTGCTCCGCGAACGGGTTGCGCGTGGGCGGCGGCGTCTTGTCGTCGTCCTGCGGCGGCGGCGGGCGCGGCGGCAGCGAGGGCCGCAGCGCCGGAGCGGCCTTCGCGGGCGGCGGAGCCGGAGCGGCGGCGGGCTTGGGCGGGGTCGCCGCCGGCTTGGGGCCAGCGACGGGGCCGTCCGGGGCCGCGTTGCGGAGCACCTGCTCGAACTTCGCCCAGTCCTCCTTGAAGTGCGCGGGGTCCGGCAGTCCCTGCTCGCGGTGCTTCAGCGAGGGGGCCCAGCGCAGGGTGTACGCCTCGCCCACCTGGAAGCTGGGCGGGGGCGGCACGCCGTAGGTGGCGGGGTCGAAGAAGGCGTCGTCCAGGTCGTCGAAGCCGTACGCGCGCGCCTTCTGGATGAAGTTGGGGATGATGCCGGTGGGCGCGTGGTAGCCCAGGATGTTCTCGTGCTCGTCCTTGGCGACGGGCGTGAAGACGAAGATGTCCTGGGTGCGGTACTCGCCCTTCTCGTTGAGGGGCAGCACCTCCGACAGGGCAATCGTCTTGCGGCTGCCGTCGTGGAGGCGCTCGCAGCAGATGACGAAGTTGATGGCGCTGGCCACCTGGGCGCGCACGGCGACCATGGGCAGCTCCACGGACGACATGAGGCACAGGGATTCAATGCGGCGCAGCGTGTCCGTGGGCGTGTTCGCGTGCGTGGTGGCCAGCGAGCCGCCGTGGCCGGTGTTCATGGCCTGCATGAGGTGGAAGGCCTCGCCGCCGCGCACCTCGCCCACCACGATGCGGTCGGGGCGCAGACGCAGCGCGGAGTGCAGCAGGTCTCCCATGTCCACGGCGCCCTTGCCGAACTTGTCGGCGGGGCGGGATTCGAAGGCCACGATGTGGGACTGGTTGAGCTGGAGCTCGGCGGAGTCCTCGATGGTGAGGATGCGCTCCTCGTCCGGGATGAGGGACGAGACGATGTTGAGCAGCGTCGTCTTTCCGGAGCCCGTGCCGCCGGCCACCAGCATGTTGAGCTTGGTGGCGATGCCGGCCTCGATGAGGCGCGCCATGGGCTTGGTCAGCGACTTGAACTTCAACAGCGAGTCGATGCTCAGCTTGTCCTTGAAGAACTTGCGGATGGAGATGGTGGTGCCGTTGCGCGCGATGGGCGGAATCACCACGTGGATGCGGCTGCCGTCGGGCAGGCGCGCGTCCAGGCGGGGGCGCTCCTCGGTCAGGGGACGGCCCACGAACTGGGCCATGTTGCGCGCGGCGCCGATCAGACCTTCTTCGGAGAAGGAGGCATCCGTCTTGATCAACCGGCCCTTGCGTTCGATCCACACGTCGGTGGGGCCGTTGATCATGATTTCCGACACCGACTCGTCGTCCAGGTAGGCGAGGACGGGCTTGAGGAAGGCGCGGAGCGACTCGGTGTACATCGTCATGGCGGGAGCAAGGCTAGCGCGCTCCGGCCCGGGCCCCAAGCTCCCGCCTTGAGTGCCTGCTCGCTTTCCGGTGTGGCGTTCCGGCACGATGCCACCCGGAGGTGGTCATCCGCCCTCCGTTCCCGAGGAAGGGGTGCCAGCCCATGCGCGGTCCCTGGTGGTGCTGCCTGGTGTGCTGGCTTGGGGGCTGCGCGTCCTCCGCAGTGCTCGACCCGGACCTCGTGCGGCCAGAGCCCAGACGATGAAGCGGCTGTTGCTCGTGGGCGCGGTCCTGTGCGCTGGGTGCATGCGACGCGAGGCGAGTCCGTCCGATTCGCTGGCGTCGGAGGACCGCTCCATCGTCTTCCCCGAGATGTTCGCGCGAGAATCGCTGAGCATCGGGGCTCCGGGGCAGCCGTACTCGCTGGAAGGGACTCTGCTCCGGGCCATGGTCGTGGCGGCCGATGACTTCCTTCCCCGCCAGCAGGAGGGACTGTCCTGTTGGAGCAGGAGGGAGGCCCATCGCTTCAGGCTCCTCCGCGAAGGGGACATCGTCTTCATCCGCATGGACCTGGACCCGCGTGCCTGTGAGCTTGGCGGGCTGCTGCTGGACGGCGGTGTCACGTACGCGGTTCGACTGTCGGACGGACGCATCCTGCGGCGGCTCCACGATGGCGAGCCGGAGGGACCGCTCGTCCCTGGCGGCTCCGATGCGGGCGTGCCCACCGGCCCTTCGGACCCGTCCATCCCCGTGGGAGACACCTCCTGGGGCCAACAGCAGCCCTCGTTTCCAGCCCAATGGCTGGACGCCGGGAGCCCCAATCCCTAAGCGGGCCCCCTCAGGACGCGCGCGCTGGTCTAGGGTGCGGCCCACGGAGGGACGCATGAGCCTGGCCGATGGGTTGCCCGAGGACTGGAAGGAAGTACTGCATGACGCCATCCATGCTCCGTCGTTCAAGGAGCTGGAGAAGTTCGTGCGCAAGGAGCGCCAGGAACACACCGTGTTCCCGTCGGAGGAGGACGTGTTCTCCGCGTTCCGCTTCACGCCCTACGCGGACGTGCGCGTGCTGCTCCTGGGCCAGGACCCCTACCACGGCCCGGGGCAGGCCCATGGACTCGCCTTCTCCGTCCAGCCCGGCGTGCCTGCTCCGCCTTCGCTCGTGAACATGTTCAAGGAGCTCCAGAGCGACGTGGGCGCGCCGAAGCCTCGCGACGGGTCGCTCATCCCTTGGGCGAAGCAGGGCGTGTTCCTGCTCAACACCGTGCTCACCGTGCGCCAGGCCTCCCCCAACAGCCACGCGAAGCACGGCTGGGAGCCCTTCACCGACGCCGTCATCCGCGCCGTCAGCGCCAAGGAGGACCCGGTCGTCTTCCTCCTCTGGGGCAAGCCCGCGCAGAAGAAGAAGGCCCTCATCGACGAGAAGCGCCACGTCGTCCTGGAGGGCGTGCACCCCTCGCCGCTGTCCGCGAGCAAGGGTTTCTTCGGCAGCAAGCCCTACAGCACCACCAACGCCGCGCTGAAGAAGCACGGCCAGCACACCATCGACTGGCAGCTGCCCTCATAGGAGCGTGTCGCGTGGGTTGGCTATAGTGCCTGCCCACGATGGCCACGACCTTCCTCGAAGACGCCGCACGCACCCAGGCCGCTGAAGCCGTCGCGGCCATTGAGTCCCAGACCGCCGCGGAGGTGGTGGTGTCCGTGCGCCGCGCCTCCGGCGACTACGCCCACACCGATGCACGGCTGGGCGCGGCCGTCGCCTTCGTCATGCTGTTGGTCCTCCTGTTCATCCCGCAGGAGGTCCACCTCTTCGCCTTCCCGCCCGTCGTGCTCCTGGCCTACGCCGCGGGCGTGATGGGCGGCCGCCTGCTGCCGTCGCTGCGCCGCGCGCTCACCCCGCGCAAGCTCCAGGAGGACTCCGTGCGCACCGCCGCGAAGGCCGCGTTCACGGAGCTGGGCGTTTCGCACACGTCGCGCCGCACCGGCATCCTGGTGTTCGTCTCCCTCTTCGAGCGGCGCGTGGAGGTCGTCACCGACTACGGCGTGGACACCTCGCTCATGGGCGCCGAGTGGCAGGACGCGCTCACGCAGCTGTCCGCCGCGCTGACCGCGTCCACCGCGCCCGAGCCCTTCCTCCAGGCCCTGCGCCGCATCCAGGCACCGCTTTCGCGCGTGCTGCCCCGCCTGGAGGATGACGTGAACGAACTGCCGGACATGCCCGGAGCCGTGGCGTGAGGCGCTCCCACTCCGTCCTCCTTCTCGCGGTCGCGCTGTTCCTCGGGCTGGGCCTCGCCTCCATCCCGGACGCGGAGGCGCGCCCCGGCGGTGGTAGCTCCTATCGGGGCTCCAGCCGCAGCTCGTCGAGCAGCCGGAGCTCGTCGAGCAGCCGCAGTTCGTCGAGCAGCCGCAGCTCGTCGTCCTCCTTCGGCTCCAGCAGCAGCCGGTCCTCGTACAGCTCCGGCCCCCGCTACTACAGCTCCAGTGGCTCGTCGTCTTCGGATGGAGGCGGGGCGTTCGGGGGCTTCTGCCTGCTCATCGTCATCATGGGCGTGGTGGCCATCGTCGTCATGAACATGAAGTCGGGCGCGGGGCAGAGGGACTGGAGCACCACCACGCCCCATGCGCCTCCGCCGCCCCAACGCCAGGGCTCGCTGCGCACGAAGCTCGCGCGTCTGGCCCGCGTGGGGCCCAAGGGTTCGGACGGGTCGGTGCAGCCGTTGGACCCGGAGTTCTCCATCGTCCTCTTCGAGGACTTCGTCTATTCGCTCTTCGCCCGCGTGCACGAGGCGCGCGGCGGCGGCCGCCTGGACACGCTGGGCGGCTGGCTGTCCGACGGCGCCATCGACTCGCTCCACGAACTGGGCACTCCGGACGCGGTGAAGGCCGTGGTGGTGGGCGCCGTCACGTATGAGTCCGTGGAGGGCATCAGCGCGAACAGCCAGCGCGTCCGCGTCGTCCTGCGCTTCGAGGCCAACTACACGGAGGTCTCCTCCGGCTCCGAGCAGAGCTGGTACGTCGCGGAGGAGTGGCTGCTGGAGCGTGACGCGTCCGCGAAGTCCCGGCCTCCCGAGGACGTGCGCGCCTTCAAGTGCCCGAACTGCGGCGCGCCGCTGGAGTCCGTGCACGGCCACAAGTGCTCGTACTGCGACACGGTGGTGAACACCGGCGAGTTCGACTGGGTGGTGACGCGCGTGGCGTCGCAGGAGCGCGAGCGGCGCGGCCCTCAGCTCACCGGCACCACGGAGGAGCAGGGCACGGAGCTGCCCACCATCAAGGACTCGCGCTCGCAGGAGCGGCTGAACGCGCTGCTGCATGACGACCCGGAAGCGACGCCGCTGGCGCTGCGCAAGCGCCTGGAGTTCATCTTCCACGAGATGCAGACCGCGTGGGCCGCGCGCGAGTGGAAGGGCATGCGGCCCTTCCTCAGCGACAACCTCTTCCAGACGCAGCTGTACTGGATCAACGCCTACCGTGAGGCGGGCCTGCGCAACATCACGGAGAACGCGCACATCACGAACCTGGTGCTCGCGCGGGTGACGCGGGATGAGTACTTCGACGCCGTCACCCTGCGCGTGTTCGCGTCCAGCCTGGACTACACGGTGCGGGACCGGGACGGACAGGTCGTGGGGGGCAGCCGCTCCCGCGAGCGCGCCTACAGCGAGTACTGGACGCTCATCCGCGGCCGGGGCGTGCAGGGCAAGCCCTCCACGCAGAAGAAGTGCCCGTCGTGCGGCGCCCCGCTGTCCATCAACATGGCGGGCCACTGCACGCACTGCCAGGCGCGCGTGACGTCCGGCGAGTTCGACTGGGTGCTCAGCCGCATCGAACAGGACGAGTCGTACCAGGGCTGAGCCACGGTCCTTCATGCACACGCCCCATTGGTTTTCGCTGCTCGGTCTCCTCGTCACGGCCACTCCGGCCGCCTCGGCTCCACAGTCCTTCGGAGATTGGTTCGATGCGCGCGTGAAGGCGGAGAAGGTCGTCGTCCGCGAACGCTTCCAGCTTGACCTGGATGGGGACGGCAAGGAGGACGATGTCGTCTGTTACGACTTCAAGGATGCAGAAGGGCCCGGCACCACGACGCCCGTCATCCTGGTGGGGCTGGCCACCGGCGAGCGCTTCGCCATGCGTGGTGGAGGGCTGGGCCCGATTGATCACGTCAATTGTCCCAGCGCGCCGTCATCGAAGACGAAGGGCCGGCCGAACTCCCTCCGCCTCGCGGGCAATGGCCTGACGGGCTACGTGGGGGCGGTGTCCCTGCTGTTCGACAACAAGGGGCCCCTGCTGGTGGGGGGCGACACCGGTGACCGGTACCACGCGTGGAGCATGGACCTGGTCTCCCAGCGGACGGAGCTCTCGTCCTACGAATACTCCGAATCGCAGACCGAGGACCCTGTCCCGAACCGGTCCGCCTCGATGCTCGCCTCCGGTACGCAGAATCCGGCGCCGCCCGCGCCGGTCTGGGTGAGCTGGGGGAAGAAGAACTGGAGCGGCGACGCGGACGCGGGCCTGAAGGTGCAGTGGCTGCGCAAGGGCACCACGGTGACGCTCCTCGCGACGCTCCAGGACGACCAGCCGGTGCCCGCGGTGGATGCCAGCGCGAAGGCCATCCTTGGCGCGGATCACCTGGAGCTGTGGTGGAGCGAGCCGAACGCGGACTCCAAGCGCGCGGTGCAGTTGGGCGTGGCGCGCACCGCCGACGGCAAGCCCGTCGCCACGTGGTTCCAGCCTCCCGGCCGCAAGGACAGGGCGCTTCCCTCCATCCGTTGGACCGCTCCCGACCGGTTCGAGGTGGAGCTCCCCGTGAGCTGGCTGGTTCCCAAGCCGCGGGAGGGCGTCACGGTCCATGACGGTGACATGGAGCCTCCGTCGGCGCTGGCGGCCATCACGGTCGTCTTCTCCGACAGCGATGGGAAGGGACAGGAGACGCTCGTCTCCACCACGGAGAAGCGTCCCGGCGCTGGGAACTTCAGCAGCCTTTACCTGGCGGAACCCGGAAACCTGTACCCCCGGTTGAGCAAGGGCGTCTTCAGCTGGGTGCCCCTCAAGCAGACCACCACCCTGCGCGAGCTCGTCATCCAGTAGCGCCGGGGGCCCGCATCTCCCCGGGACATCCACGCCGGGAACACTAGGATGCGGTGCATCATGACCGCGCCCTTCCTTGTCGCCACCCTCGTTGAACCGCTGGAACCCGGGCACTACCGCTCGCGCTACGAGGCGCCCTGGTATCAGGGCCGGGGTGCGTACGGCGGCGTGGTGGCGGGGCAGGTGCTGCGTGCGATGGAGCACCAGCTGAACGACCCCCAACGGCAGGTGCGCTCGTTCACCGTGCACTTCTGCTCGCCCGCTGTGGAGGGCGTGGCGGACCTGCACACGCGCATCGAGCGCGCCGGCAAGTTCGTCACCCATGCCACCGCGCGAGTGGAGAGCGGCGGCGTCGTGGTGGCCGTCGCCACGGCGACCTTTGGCGCCGCTCGCGGTGGGGCTCCCGAGTACATGGACTTCGTCATGCCGAAGGTGCCCGCGCCCGGTGCGCTCACGCCTGTCCCTGACGACGTGCCCATGCCGGACTTCTGCCGCTTCTTCGAGTACCGCTACTGCGTGGGCTCGGCGCCGTACTCGGGCGGTCCCGAGGCGGAGGTGGGCGGGTGGCTGCGGCCTCGCGTTCCCACGGCGTTGGACCCGGCGCTGTGCGTGGGGTTGATGGATGCGTATCCGCCGTCCGTGCTGTCACGGCTGGACGGCTTCCGCGCCGCGGCGTCGGTGGACCTCAGCGTGCAGTTCTTCCAGCCGTTCCCGGTGAAGGGCATCGCGCCGGACGCGCACTATCTGCGCACCGGGCGCTCGCGCCAGGCCGCGGAGGGCTACACAGAGGAGACCCAGCTCCTCTGGGCGGAGGACGGTACGCTGCTCGCGCAGTGCCGTCAGCTCGTCGCCGTGCTCGGCTGAACCGCCAACTCGGCCACCACGGCGTGGTGGTCGGAGACGGCGTCGGGCAGACGCGCGTACGCCAGAACGGCTCAGGCGGCGATCTGCTTGCGCAACAGCCGCGTCAGCTCCGCGGGGTCCACCGGCTTGGGCAGCAGCTCCGCGCCGTAGCGGATGGCCACGGGCAGCAGGTCATCCAGGTCCGAGTGGCCGGTGAGGAAGATGAACGGCGCGCGGCACTCCTGCAGCTCGCGTATGGCGACGAGCACGTCGGAGCCGTTCATGTCCGGCATGTTGTAGTCGCACAGGATGGCGGCGATGCCGGTGAGGTCCAGGTGGAAGGCCTCGGCGGGGGACTGCACCGTGAGCACCGTGTAGCCCGCGTCCCGCAAGGTGTCTCCCACGGTCGCGAGCACGAAGAGGTCATCGTCGATGACCAGCACGGTTGGCATGGCACTCCTCCAGCGCCTGAGCGGCGCGCGCGATGCGCACGAGTGTATCCGAGCCCGCGCGTCCGCGCGCCACACCCCCACGGTGCGAGTTGCCGGGGTCGGGGCCACCCACGTCGTAGGGTGTGGGCGCTTGGCGGGCCTCAGGCCCTCACTGTTTCGCGGCCGTGACAGGAGAGGGGATGAGGATGAGCTGCTCCTGGGGTGGGTTGAGGTATTCGGCGCCGGTCTCCGTGACGACGGCCATCTCCTCCACGGAGAGGATGCGCAGCGCGTCCGGGCTGCTGCCGTCCTTCCACGCGTAGAAGCCGTCGAAGGCGAACACCTGCCCGGGCTGGAGCTTGCGCAGCGAGGAGCCCGCGGGCGGCTTGCCGGACGCCGCGCCGGACAGGGCAGGGCCTGCGTCATGGGCCCAGTAGCCCACGGGATGGCCGGTGCCCCACATCACGGGCTCGGAGCCCGCTTCGCGCATCCAGTCGCGCTGGGCCTTGTCCACGTCGTAGCCGCGCACGCCGGGCTTCATCGCCGCGAGCGCGATGCGGCTGCCCTTCTTCGACTTCTCCCACTTCGCCAGCGCCTCCGCGGGAGGCTGCTTCTCCCCCGGCGCCAGCACGTACGCGAAGCGCTGGATGTCCGTCACCCACGTGCCTCCCACGCGGATGCCGAAGTCCGTCTGGATGAAGTCCCCCGGCTGGATGACGCGGTCGGTGGCGTTCGAGTGCCCGCGCGTGGGCCCGCTGTTCACGTTGGGGTTCTGGTCCGGCTGCCACCCGTCACCCACGCCCAGCTCCGCGATGCGCTTCTTGAGGAAGCGCGCCACGTCCGAGTCCCGCGTCTTGCCGGGCACCACGGTGCGGTACGCCTCCTCCTCCAGCTTCGCGGTGATGTCCGCGGCCTTGCGCATGATGTCCACCTCCTCGGGCGTCTTCACGGACAGCCACTCGGAGACCAGGTCCTCGGAGGACACCAGCTTCTTGCGCAGCGCGGGGGACAGCGCCGCCTCCAGCTTCGCGCGCTGCGTGGCGGACAGGCCGTCCGCGATGGACATCCGCTCCGACGAGTTGATGGCCACCTTCGTCGGCTTCGCCTGGGTGAGGCGCGCGGCGATGAGCGCGTTCACGTCCGCGCCGCGCTCGAAGGCCACCACCTCGTCCACCACGCCCATGTCGCGGAGCGCGGTGGCCTCGCCCTCGGGAGAGAGCGCGGTGGAGCGCAGCGAGTCGCCGTCCCGTAGGAACAGGAACGCGGCGGTGCCTCCCGCGTTCTCCCCGCCCACGTGGGCCGCGAGCGGGTCGTTGTCGTTCTCACGGCAGAGCACCACCCACGCGTCCACGCCCGCGCGGGCCATGGCCTGGGGCAGCAGCTTCTGGAGGCGCTCCTTGCGCACGCGAGGCCACGCGCCTTCCGCGGCGGGCACGGCGGGCGCGGCGTGGGCGAGGGAGGCAGCGAGCAGGGCGGAGAGGAGGACGGGCCGGACACGCGTCATGGATGCGCTCTTCCTGGTGGGGGGAGGGCGCGGATTGTTTCACGGCCACGGCGCGCGACAACCCACACGCCGTGCACCGCGCATGTGCTTCACCCGGAAGTCCCGGAATCACAAGAGACATGTCCGGGACGTGGGCCTGTTCGTGGATGGACATGGCCCTGCCCCCGGGTCTCGGGCGCGGATGGCTGTCTGTCATTGCGTCGGGACCGCCGGGAGGGCGCGAACGGCGCCAGGGCTTGCGACCGTGCGCGTCGTCTCCAACCCCGGAGTCGCACATGCGTGTCGAAGAAACGAGTTCCGCCGCGGAGTACGTCCAGGGCAACGAGGACCGGGAGCTGCGACGGCTGATGCTCCAGGCCCAGGTGTACTCGCCGCTGACGGAGGGAGTGCTGCGCGGGGCCGGCTTGAAGCCCGGGATGCGCGTGCTGGACGTGGGCTGCGGCGTGGGGGACGTGTCCTTCCTCGCCGCGGAGCTGGTGGGCCCCACGGGCGAGGTGGTGGGCGTGGACCGCGAGGCCCGCGTCCTCGCCTGCGCCCAGCGCCGCGCCGAGTCGCGTGGCCTGCCGCACGTGCGCTTCCAGCAGAGCAGCCTGGAGTCCCTGCCCGTCGGCGCCCCCTTCGACGCCATCGTCGGCCGGCTGGTGCTGATGTTCCAGCCGGACCCGGTGACGTTCGTCCGCCGCATGGTGGAGCACCTGCGCCCCGGCGGCGTGCTGGCGCTGCACGAACTGGAGCTGGCGGCCATGGGTCTGGCGCACCCGAAGCTGCCGCTGTTCAACCGCGTCTGGAACTGGATGCTGCCCACCTGCGAACGCGTGGGCATCAAGGTCCACATGGGCCTGGAGCTGGTGTCCACGCTGCGGCGGGCCGGGCTGGTGGTGGATGACGGCGTGGTGGGCGGGCGGCTGGGCGTGACGCCGGACGCGGAGACCACGCACGCCCTGGTGGAGACCGTGCGCACGCTCTTGCCCCACATGGAGCGGCTGGGCGTGGCGCTGGCCATGGAGGTGGACATCGACACGCTGGCCGCCCGCCTCACCGCCGAGCTGCGCTCCAACGGCGGCGTGCTGGTGCCCAGCCTCATGGTGGGCGTCTGGGCCCACCGTCCAGGCCCTGTCTAGCGCCGCCGTCTTCGCACGACTTCACGAGCGGCGGGGGAGTGGGTCGCTTAGAGTGGCCTCATGGCAAAGACGGCATCCCGCAAGTCCCCCGCGAAGGCCAAGAAGCAGCCCGCGCGCCCCGCCGCGCCCGCGAAGACACCGGCCCGGCCAGTGAAGGCGAAGGTGGAGAAGGTGGAGCCCCGCCGCGCCTCCGCCTCCTCTCCGAAGCCCCCCGTGCTGGAGGCCGAGCCCGTCTTCGACTCCGGCCCCGTGGCCGACCCCCGCGAGTCCACGCCCAAGAGCCTGCCCGCGGGCGAGCCGAAGGGCCGGGTGCTGCCCTTCGAAATCGACCCGGCCCAGCTGGAGGCCGGCTTCCAGAAGCTGCGCGGCGAGCTGGTCCACTGGACCAACAAGGGCCGCTACACCAAGGTCCGCTTCAAGTTCCGGGGCAAGCAGCTGCTGCCCGACCTGCCCCTGGCCGCCGTCGTCGCCGCGGAGGGCCTGTCCTTCTACTGGGGCGGCATCCTGCGCGTGCTCGTGGCCAACGTGGTGGGCAAGAGCGTGTTCGAGGTGGAGCTGGTCAACGACGCGGACAAGCGCGTCCAGGCGGGCCGCGAGGCGCTCCTGTCCGGCGACGTGGACCAGGCGCTCACGCTGTTCCGCGAGGCGCTCGCCATGGACCGCGACAACGCCTCCGCGCACCTCAACGTGGGCGTGGCCCTGAGGCTCCGCGGGGACCGCGAAGGGGCGCTCGCCGCGTTCGAAACCGCGAAGGCCAAGGACCCCGAGGGCGGCGTGGGCGCGGAGGCCGAACGGCTGGCCGCGAACCTCCGCCCCAAGACCTGAAAAACGGGCCCGGAACGGCCTGGAAACGGGCCCCGGACGCGGGCCCGGAAACGGCCTCCGGTGGGGCTGAAAACGCACCGCCCGGATGTTCCCTCCCGGTGCCCCGGAAAGGCCCTTTCCGACCCCTGGAAC
>NZ_RAWF01000231.1:0-16056 GCF_003612075.1 Corallococcus sp. CA041A | reverse complement strand
GGACGGGCGCGCCGGGAGGACGCGAGGGCTCGGGGCATGGAGGGGCTCGTGGCTCTTGGGGAAGCGGGAATGGAGGAAACCTACATCGGAGACGGGACGCCGTGCGGGCCAACGAACCGGATTGAGCCCGTCTTCCCTGAAAGGAACGCTGGGAGCGCATTCCCACCGTGCGGTGGGCGCTCTAAGATGATCGCCGCTTCAACCTGGACCCACCCATGCCTCCTCGCCGTCCATCACCGTCATCGCGTTCGGGCACCGGCCGTTCGGCCGGAGGCGCGACGGCGGACCGCCGACCCAAAGCTCCCGCGGGGGGTGGCTCCCGCCGCGTCTCCGCCGTGCCGGATGAAGACTGGTCCGCGCCACTCTCCGGCGAAGACAGCCAGGACGGGGGAGACCCGGAGCTGTACGGCGACGCGGAGCCCGTTCGCTCGCGCACGGGCGAGACGCGGGTGGCCTCCATTGACGACGTGCGTCCGGAGGCGGAGGAGCCCGCCGAGGACGAGGACAACTCCGAGACGACGCGCGCCGGCCCCCCGGTGCTGATGCTGGTGCTGGACGGCCCGGACAAGGGGCGCAAGAAGCGCTTCAAGGGCGTGCGCATGGTGGTGGGGCGCAGCAAGGACTGCGACTTCGCCCTGGGCGACCAGACCGTGTCCCGGCGCCACCTGGAGCTCGTCTACGGCGAGAGCGGCGTGGTGATGCGCGATCTGGGCGGCATCTCCGGCACCCAGGTGAACGACCAGAAGGTCGACGAGTGCATCCTGAAGCACGGGGACGAAATCTCCGTGGGCAAGACGCGCCTGCGCTTCGTGGACGAGGGCGAGCTCATCAAGGAGATGCGCGCCAAGGCCGAGTCCGGCGAGGCGGACGAGAAGAAGGAAAAGAAGGAGGAGAAGAAGGACCCGCGCCTGGATGAGAAGACCAACGCGAACTACAAGATCGCGGACCTGATGCGCGACGAGAAGGCGCGCAAGACGGGCGTGCCCCGTCCGCGTCCGGTGCGTTCAACGGCGCGCGAGGGCTTCAAGATCACCTTCAAGATGAAGGTGGGCGCGGCGGTGGGTGGCCTGGTGCTCCTGATGCTGATCGCCGGTCTGGCGATGTCCGGCGGGAACAAGCCGCCGCCCAAGCCGGTGGTGGACCCCAGCCAGGCGCGCGCGCAGGAGCTGATGCAGCGAGCGCGCGACAAGGTGCGCGACGGCGAGTACCCGGACGCGGTGCGCTTCGCCCAGGAGGCGGAGAAGCTGCGCGTGGGCATCGACGTGGACGGCGTGGCCAAGGCGGCCCAGCAGCTCCAGGACATCATGGACGCCTTCCAGGCGACCCGGGACCTGATGGCGGAGAACCGCTACCCGGACGCGCGCGCGAAGCTGACCGGCACGCCGCAGGGCACGGCGCGCACGGACGAGGCGCGCAAGAAGCTGGAAGAGGAGCTGGACGCCCGCGAGCAGAAGTACACGCTGGACCTGGTCGATGCGGCGCTGACGGAGCGCCGGCCGGACGACGCGCGCACCCTCATCGCGGAGCTGCCGCAGGGCACGCGCTCGCTCTACGAGCAGAAGCTCACGGACCTGGTGAACCAGCTGGCCAAGGAGGCGCAGCAGGCCGCGCGGCAGGCGGGTGTCCGGCAGGCGGTGGCCGCGGAGAACGCCAAGCAGCGCCGCGCGGAGTTCGTGGCGGAGGCCTTCCAGGACGTGGAGCGCCGCTTCAACGGCGGGGACTTCCAGCGCGCGTCGCTGGAGGTGGACCGGGTGATGGACAAGTACCGGAGCGAGGCGGACATCCAGGCCCGCGCGCGCAACCTGAAGAAGCTCATCCCCCAGTTCCGCTCCGCCTTCGAGGAGGGCCAGAAGAAGTACGAGAACAACTCGTTGGAGGCCTCCGTGAAGCCGCTGCGCCGCGCGGTGGAGGTGTACCGGCAGATTGGCTTCGCGGGCTCGCTGGGCGACACGCTGGACAACGAGCTGGCCTCCGCGTCGGTGGCGGCGGGGCAGGCGGCCTTCAAGCGCAAGGAGTTCCCACTGGCGGGCCGCAGCTTCCGAGAGGCGCTGCGTCTCAACCCGGGTGACTCGCGCGCCCGCGACGGCCTGGACGAGCTGCAGAAGAAGGTGGAGGAGCTGTACCTGTCGGCGTACATCTCGCGCGACCGCGACCCGGCCCTGGCGACGGAGCAGTTCAAGATCGTCATCGAGTCCTCCGCGGAGGGCGCGGACGTGAAGCGCAAGGCGGAGATGGCGCTGAGCGACCTGCAGAAGGCCGGCGGTTCGTAGCGCGTAGCTGGAGTCAGGGGGCCGTCGCCCGTGGGATGAGGGTGGGCGGCCTCTTTCATGTATCCCTGTCACACCTGTCGTCGTGCGCGGTCTGGAGACACCGGATGAACGAGTCGTCGTTGCGTGAGCTGGGCATGGACCTGTTCGAGGAGCGCCAGTTCGAGCGCGCCCTCGCCGTCTTCGCGGAGGCCGTTCGCCGCGTGCCCGCCGACCACCGCTCGCGCATGCTGGCGTCCCGGTGTCTGGCGGAGCTGGGTGAGCGCGAGCGCGCCGTCACCGCGTACCACGCGTGCGCGGAGGGGCTCCTGCGCCGTGACTACCTCTTGAGCGCCATGGCCGCGTGCAAGCTGGCCCTGGAGCTGTCGCCGAACGAGCGCCGCCTGAAGGAGACGCTCTACCGCGTGCACTCGCGCGCCGCGCGCAGCGCCCCGGGCCGCGCCGCCGTGCCGCCGCCGCTGCCGCCGGAGCACCTGTACGACGGCAAGGTGGACACGGACCTGATGGGCCTGGTGGGCGAGGAGCTGTCCAACCGCGCCATTGAAGTGCTGGCCGCGCCGGACACCGGCGGCACCGCGGATCCGCAAAGCCGTCCGCCGCTGCCGCTGTTCGCGGACCTGGACCGGGACGCGTTCCTGGACCTGGTGGGGCGCATGGTGTGGCGCACCATCAAGCCGGAGGAGGTCATCAGCCGCGAGGGCGAGCCGGACGACCACCTGCACGTCATCGTCGCCGGCAAGGCGGAGGTGACGCGCCGGACGGACGGCGAGGACCGCACGCTGGGCTTCCTGGGCGGCGGCTCCATCTTCGGCGAGCTGGCGCTGCTCACGGGCGCGCCTCCCACCGCGTCGGTGACGGCGGTGTCGGACTCGGAAGTCTTCGAAATCCGCCGCGAGCACCTCAACGCGGTGGCGAAGAGCCACCCGGCGGTGCCGCAGCTGCTGGCTGACTTCGCGCAGCAGCGCATGATGCGCAACCTGATGGCGAACTCGCCCCTGTTCCAGCAGCTGCCGGAGTCGGAGCGGGGCGCGTTCTTCCAGCGCTTCACCTTCCGCGCGCTGCAGCCCGGCGAGAGGGTCCTGGTGGAGGGCGAGTACTCCCAGGGCCTCTTCCTGGTGCTGGCCGGCGAGCTGACGGTGCAGAAGGAGGACCCGGCGGGCGGCATGGTGACGCTGGGCGTGCTGCGCGAGGGCGACGTGGCGGGAGAGATTTCACTGCTCACGGGCCTGAGGGCCACGGCCACGGTGTCGGTGACGCGCAAGACGGCGGCGGGGTGGCTCAAGCGCGAGGCCTTCCAGGAGCTGGTGACGTCCTTCCCCAACATCCGCACGTATCTGGAGCAGCTGTCCGACCGCCGCCTGAAGCAGATTGGCGAAGCGCTGCGCCCGCTGGAAATCATCGACGCGGACGACATGATGCTGGAGCCGGAGACCGGGGCCGCCTGAGATGGTGCTGACTCGAACCCGGGTGGTGAGCGGCATGGCGGCGGTGCTCGCCGCCGCGCTCGTGTTGTTCCTCTGGCCGCGCGAGGAGCCGGGCGTGAAGGACGCCGTCACCCGGCGCATCATCGCGATGACGCGCTCGGCGGAGGAGAAGGACGTGGGCGGGGTGATGGAGGGCGTGTCCGAGCGCTTCAAGACGAAGGACGGCTGGAGCAAGCAGGACGTGCGCGGAATCCTGGCCGCGCAGGTGCTGCGGGGCCAGTGGGTCCGCATCTTCACCACCGACATCGACGTGCACGAGGTGTCGCCCACGCAGGGTGACTTCCAGGCGCGCTTCATCTTCGGCCGCTCGGAGGCGGACAAGCTGGAGGACCTGGCGAAGGACAGCGTCCTCAACGCCTACGCCATCGAGGGCACCTTCGAGAAGGAGGAGGATGGCGAGTGGCGCGTGGTGAAGGCGAAGCAGCGCCAGTTGGACCCCTCGGAGCTGCTCTAACGCGTCACCGCTTCGGGTGACTGCTGCTGGAAGAGCGGCCCCGCCTCCGTGAGCCAGGCCTTGGCCATGGCGGGCTGGCCGCTGGTCTCCAGGCGCTTCTTGATGTCGTTGGCGCGCGTGGCCAGCTGCTCCACGGGCGCGCCCTGGGCGCGGGCGCGCACGAGAGAGAAGTAGTGCTGCTGGCACCCGGAGGCGAACTCGCCCTGGGCGAAGAGCAGCTCGCCCAGCGCCGCGTACGCCTCCGGCATGCTGCCCGCGCCCGTCTCCGGAGCCACGGCGGTGAGCAGCGACTTCGCGCCGTCGAAGTCCTTGCGCGCGAGCAGCAGCGCGCCCTTGGCGTACTGCGCCCGCGCCAGCCCCACGCCGCGCGCCGAGAGCGCCTTGTCGTAGGCCGCGAGCGCGTCGTCCTGACGGCCGGCCGCCTCCATCACGCCGCCGCGCGTGAGCCAGTACCGGTCGTCCTTGTCCAACGCGGGCAGCTCCTTGCCGTCCGCCGTCCGCACCTTCACCTCGCGGAAGGTCTTCTCGTAGGCGTCCAGCATGGCCAGCGCGCCCTCGCCGTCGCCCTGGGCCTGGAGCAGCCGCGCGCCCTCCAGCGTCAGGAGTGGCGCGGTGGGCCGCTTCGCCGCCGCCGCCTCGAAGGCCTGGCGGGCGTCCGGGGCGCGCTTCACCGCGAGCGCACGGCCCCGGGTGAAGAGGGCGTAGTGCTCGTCCGGCCAGGCCTTGAGCGCCGCGTCCACGTGGGTGAGCGCCTCGTCAGGGGAGCCCTTCGCCAGGGAGACTTCCGCCTGGGCCACCGCCATGCGGGCCTGGAGCGCGGGCGTCAGCTCCTTGCCGCGCGAGCGCACCTCCTCCAGCAACGCCGTCACGCCGTCCGGAGGCCGCCCCGCGTACAGCTGCGCCAGGGCGGACGTCACCCGCGACAGCAGGTGGTCCGGGTTCGCGGTGGTGGCGCGCGCGAAGGCCTCCACGGCCTGGGGGAACATCCCCTCGTCGAGCAGCGCTTCACCGTAGGCCACGGAGAAGCGCGGATCCTTCCAGGCCCCTTCCGCCGCGCGCGCGAAGGCCTGGCGGGCCTCCGAGAGGTGCCCCTCCTTCTGCAGCAGCCGCGCCTGGGCCAGCGTCAGCCGGGGGCTGTTGGCGCCCTGGGACTTGAGCTCTTCCAGCAGCTTGTGCGCCTCCGCCGTCTGCCCCGAGCCCACGAGCAGCAGCGCCCGGGCGCCGTAGCGCTCACCGGAGCGCGAGCCCAGCGTCTCCGCGCGCTCCAACTGCTCGCGCGCCTTCGCTTCCGCGCCGGGCTGGTGGTGGGTGAGCCACAGCTCCGCCTGGAGGTCCGCGGCCAGCGCCCGCGCGTCGCGCGAGTCCGGCGCGAGCGCGAAGAGGGCCTCCAGGTTCTGCTGCGCCATGGCCAGGTCGCTGGGGTTGCCCTTCAGCACGGCGGAGCGCGCCGTGCGCAGGTGGGCGTCCACCTCCTGGCGCACCTGCCCCTGGTGCACGTACCAGGCGACACCCGCGGCGAGCAGCGCGGCGACGGCGCCAATCTGGGCCAGGGCGCTGCCCAGTCCCTCGCGACGCTTCCAGTCACCGCGGCCCGACGTTTCCATGGGGGTGGCCTCACGCGCAAAGATTGAAGATTTTCAGACAGTTATGCGAAGTAGGACGGGCATGGACAGATAGGTCCGGCCCCCTGGGGTGTCAACGGGTGGGGGCAGCACGCACGCGGGGGCGGCACGCCCCGGAGGCACGTCATGGCCGTCTACACGACACTTCCCCCCGAGGCCTTCACCCACGTGGCGGAAGTCTGGGGCCTGGGGGCGGTGCGCTCCGTCACGCCGATTCCCCAGGGCTCCATCAACACCAACCACCGGCTGGAGACGGACTCAGGCCGCGTCTTCGTGCGCCACACGACGGTGCGCTCGCCGGACGACCTGCGCTTCGAGGCGTCCCTGTTGGCTCACCTGTCCCAAGCGCACTTCCCCGCGCCGGTGCTGCTGGTGCCTCCGGGGCCCACGCCCTTCCTGGAGCTGCACGGCGGGCGGATCAGCGTCTTCAAGTGGCTGGCCGGCGAGGAGTACACCCGCGACCGCCTCACGCCGGAGGTGCTGGAGCGCCTGGGTGCCGAGCTGGGCAAGCTGCACCGGACGACGCAGTCCTTCGGGGGCACGCGCGCGAACCCCTACGGCCCCGGCGTGGTGAAGGGCTGGCTGGAAGGCCTGTCCCAGCGGCCGGAGCCGGAGCTCGTCTCGGTGGCGGCGGAGCTGGAGCGGTACCTCGCGCGCGTGGAAGCCGAGCGCCAGGGACTGGAGCCCCGGGGCGTCATCCACGCGGACCTCTTCCTGGACAACGTGAAGTGGCTGGGCGACCGCGTGGGCGCCTTCTTCGACTTCGAGATGGCCTGCGTGGACGCGTACGCGCTGGACGTCGCCGTCACCCTCAACGCGTGGTGCTTCGAGGGGGCGTACCAGCCGGAGCGGTGTCAGGCGCTCCTTCGCGGCTACCAGGACGCACGGCCGCTGTCGGACGTGGAGAAGCGGGCGCTGTATGGCCACGCCCTCTACGGCGCGGTGCGCTTCACCACCAGCCGCATCCGCGACTACCACCTGTCCCCGCTGGGCGCGGACAAGCTCGCGCCCAAGGACTTCCGCACCTACCTGTCCCGCGCGCGGGCCCTGGATGACATGGGCCCGGACGGGCTGAGGGCGCTCGTGGGCGCCTGAGGGGAAGTCAGGTGGCTAGATGCCGGAGAGGATCTTCCAGTCGCCATCGACCTTCTGGAACACCATCTGCTCCAGCTCCGAGTCCGACTGGGGCCGGGCGTTGAGGCCGGGCATGCGCCAGGACGCGTTCCAGTAGTAGATGGCGAGTGCGACGTCGTCCTCGCGGAACTCCACGCGGCGGATGTTGAAGTCCACCTTGGGGTTCTGCAGCTTCTGGAAGAGGGACCGGAGGTGGGACTCGAGGTTGGCGGCGGTGAGGTCGTCAGACGGGTCGTCCGGGGTGCCGCCGTCGTCGCGGAACTTCGGGGACACCAGCGCCTGGATGGCCTTCGCGTCGCGGGCCTCCAGGGCGGCGCGATACTTCTCCATCACGGAGAGGATGGCGCGGGTTTCACCGGTGTCTTCCAGCTCCGTGCCGGGGATGCGCTTCGGGGCGCATGCGGCCAGGAAGAAGACGGCGCAGAGGGCGAGGAAGCGGTTGTGCATGGCGGGGCCTTATGGGTTCAACCGCATTTGTGTCAACCCATTCCCCGGCCCCGCCGCCCTCCGTGCGCTTTGACTATTTGGCGCGGATGACTTCAGCGATGAAGCGGTTGAGCACGGGCAGCTCGCCGTCGAGGATCTTGAGGCCCTCGGTCTTGATGATCGGCTCGGCAATCATCGCCACCGGCTTGAGCAGGAAGGGCACCTTGAGCGACAGCTCGCCCTCCATCTTGCGCTCCGTCTGGCCATTGCCCAGGTCGCGCAGCTTCAGCACGCCCGTGTTCACCAGCATCTTGGAGATGGTGTGGGACGTGGGCGTGTTGGTGAACGTGAGCTGCTTGGTGCGCTTGTCGTAGGTGGACGTCTCGATGAAGGCGAACCACTCCGGCGACACCTTCTTGGGGCCCACGGAGGAGATGACGGGCTTGGGGCGGTAGCGCACCTTGCGGTGCACGCGGTCACCGTCGACGCGCACCTCCTGGGGCTGCAGCTCCAGCAGCACGCCGTGGTGCTGGAGGAGATACGGAAAGTAGCGCTCGTCCAAGAGCGCGCGCTCCACTTCGTCCACCGTCCCCTGGATGTACTGCGTCTTCTCGAAGTGCATGCCCCATCCACCTTTCCGTCGATGCGTGAGTCGTCTCTCTCGCAGGGGCCCGCGTCTAGCGGAAAGCCTGACGCGGCACCAGGGGCCCGCGATAGGCCGTCTGCTCGAAGTCACAACGGGCCAGCCACTCGGAGGCCGACGCACGGAAGGCGGCCCCGTAGTCCGGCAGCGCGCCCATTTCATGCCGCACGGCGCCGCAGTCGCCCGCCAGGTAGGCGGCCTCGATTCGCAGCCGCGTGGCTTCCCGGCGGATGGCCTCCGGGAGGGTGGTGTCCGAAAGAGCGCGCTGGAGCTGTTCGCCCGCGAGCGCCGGGGCCCCCACCTGATGCAGCCGCCGCCCCAGCAGGTAGTGCAGCCATGGATCCATCGGCGAAGCGAGGAGGGCTCGGTCCAGCAGCAAGAGGCGCAGCTCCTCCTGCGGCGCGCGGAAGTACGCCTCGATGGGGGCGCGGCGCGACGGCGTCTCCAGCGCGGCCAGCTTCACCTGGGCGGTGCGCGTGAGCTCCGGCCCCGGATCCAGCGCGAGCGCGGCCTGGAGGAAGGCGCGCGACCCCTCCACGTCCTCCAGGTGGAGGGCCACGTCGGCGCGGGCCACGGCCACCTCCGCGGCGAGCGCGGGCCGGTCCTTCACCTGGTCCGCGAGCGTGGCCAGCACCTTCGCCGCGTCGGGCCCGCGCTCCAGGGCGTCCAGGGCCACGGCCTGGCCCAGCTGGTAGGACGGCTCCTCCGGCTGGAGCCGGGCGGCGCGCTGGTAGCGCTGGAGCGCGTCCTGCGGGTCGCTGGCGAGCGATTCGCGGGCGGAGTCCGACAGGCGGGCCACCTCGCGGGCGCAGGCGCGGGTGAAGAGGCTGCCGGTGCGGAAGCGGGCGAAGGCGCGCGCGAGCGCGGACGCGTCCAGGGGCAGCGCGTCCAGGGTGCGCTCCCACTCGGTGACGAGCTCGTCCAGGGGCCGGCCGTAGGCTTCGTTGAAGTCCGCGTGCGCATAGACGGCGCGCAGCCGGTCCGCGCCGTAGGTGTCCGCCAGGTAGCGCAGGAACGAACCCGCCACGGTGTACGCGCGCGCCGGGGCGGACTGGTAGAAGCCCTTGGGCCCCATGAGGTCGCGCATGTCCGGGGCCAGTCCCTGGCGGCGCATGCCCGCGGCCCACTGGTGCAGGGTGAGCTCGCCCTGGACGGGGTCGTCCGCGGCCACCGCGAGCCCTTCAATCACGCCCATCAACGGCCACACGCCCAGCCGGGTGGTGACGCGGAAGAAGCCGGAGCCCGCGGGGCCCGCCATCACGTGTGCCAGCTCATGGTGCAGCGTGGAGTGGGGGAAGGGCTTGTCCTGGATGTGCAGCTCCGTGCGCCAGGGCTTGGCGAACTGGGTGCGGCCGGCGCCCACCAGCCGCTGCTTCTCCTCCTCGGAGCGGTAGAGCCACACCCGCACGCGCTCCGTGGGGGCCACGCCCAGGAAGCCCGACGTCTGGGTGAAGCGGAACTCCAGGTCGCGGGCCATGCGGTCCACGTCCTGGCGCGCCTTGCCGCGCGGGTAGTGCAGGACGAAGTGCTCCGTCTCCCGCACGCCGCCCAGCTGCTCGGAGAGGTACGTGTCGCTCATCCGCAGGCCCAGCTGCGGCGCGCGGGACTCCAGCCAGAGGATGCCCAGGACACAGGGGAGCACCAGGCCCAGCAGTCCACCGGGGCGCGCGCCCTTCAGCGTCAGGCGCCCGGTGCTCACGTCCAGGAGCGCCATGGCGAGCCCCGCGAAGACCCCCACCCACAGGAGCGTCTCCAGGCGGAACCAGCCCAGCGCGGCCGTCATCTGGAGGGCCTCGTCGTAGAGCGGGCCGGGCAGGTGGCCCAGGAAGATGTTGAAGGCGAACACCTGGGGCCCGAAGACGATGGGCCACACCGTCACCGCCAGTGAGGCGAGGAGGAGCAGGGCGTACAGGCCCGCCGCGCCCCGGGGCCGGGCCGTCGCGAAGCCCAGGAGCACGCCCGCCGCGGAGGCCACCAGGGCGGAGGGGATGGTGAGCAGGGGGTAGAAGCCCGCCAGTTCGAAGGGGTCGCACGCGGTGCGAAGCCGGGCGAAGAGCAGGGCGCACACGAAGGGGGGGACGAGCACCCCCAGGTTCAGGACGGCGCTGGCGCCCAGGGCGCGGCCCACGGCGGTTCCGGGCAGGGCGGACGCTTCCACCCGGGCGGGCAGGGGGGCGGCGCCCGTGAGGATGCGGCGCTCCTGGGCGGCGGCGGCGATGCCTGTCCCCCCTCCGAGCATGCCGACGGCGATGGACAGGGCCAGGCCCAGTTCGAAGCCGGGGACCCCGAAAAGGGGGAGGAGGACGAGGGCCGACCCCCCACCGCCGAGCAGCAGCACGGTGGCCAGGACGGCTGGACGGCCCAACAGTGCACGGGCACGGGGGAGGACTTGCCGCATGGCGTCCCCTATACTCCCCGGCCGCATGTCCGAACAGAAGAGCGGATCCGAACTGCGCACCCACGGTCGTGCGCCCATCGAGCTGAAGGTCGACTACAAGAAGCTCAATTCGTTCTTCGCTGACTACACGAAGAACATCAGCAAGGGCGGCACGTTCATCAAGACGAAGAAGCCACTGCCCATTGGCACGCGCTTCCTCTTCAAGCTGACGGTGCCGCACCGAGAGGCACCTTTCGAACTACTGGGCGAAGTCGTCTGGTCCAAGGCCGACGCGGAGGAGCCCGGCATGGGCATCCGCTTCATCTACAGCAGCGAGTCCCAGCGCGTGGACTTCGAGACGCTGGTGGAGCGGCTCATGTCGGACAGCCTGGGCTCCGAGCTGACCGAGAAGCTGCTCAACAAGCCCCTGCATCCCCAGCATCCATGAAGATGCGCCTCACGTTCGTCCTGGCGGCGCTGGCCTTCGCGGGCGGCGCGTGTCAGGAAGCGCCCGCCGCGCCTCCGAAGCCCGCCGCGCCCGCTCCGGCGCGTCCCCGGTCCAAGGACGTGTCGGCGGAGGACTACGTGATGCCGACCCTGCCGCGCGCGCACGTGCGGCTGAAGGATGCCTACGGTGGTGTGCACCGCGTGGAGGTGGAGGTGGCCGCCACGGGCGAGTCGCGCACGCGCGGGCTCATGTGGCGCAAGGCGCTGCCGGCCGGGCAGGGCATGCTCTTCATCTTCCCGGATGAAGAGGTGCGCGGCTTCTGGATGCGCAACACGCTCATCCCGTTGGACATGTTGTTCATCACGTCCGAGGGCCGCGTCGTGGGCATCATCGAGAACGCGGAGCCGCGCACGCTGACGAACCGCACGGTGGGCATCCCCAGTCAGTACGTGCTGGAGGTGCCGGGCGGCTGGTGCCAGAAGAACGGCATCGTCCGCGGCGGCACGGCGGAGTTCGAGGGCGTCAGCACCCTTCCCATCATGCCGTGACGCAACGGGGGCCGGTGATGCGCGTTTGTCGCGCGCCCGGTTTTCCCGTGATGAAGAAGTGACGCGCTGCTCAAGGTAGCGCCACGCTGCCTCCGCAGGATTCGCGCCGCGCGTCGAAGCGCGCGCCACCTTCTGGAGGATGCACTGCATGGCTTCTCGTCTTTTGAGCCGCGCCACTGGCGCGATGCTCCTGCTTGGCACCGCGACGTGGGTGGGTTGCGAGGGAGACTCGGGTCCCGCGGGCGCGGATGGCCCCAAGGGCCAGGACGGAAAGGATGGCGCCCAGGGGCCGGCGGGTGAGCCGGGCACTCCGGGCCCTGGCACCCAGGGACAGCCGGGGCCTGGTGCCACGGCGCGCGCGCCGGGCGTGGAGTCCAGCACGCCGCTGTCGTCCGTCATCGCCGTGACGTTCCGGGGGGACCTGGGCACGGGCGCGACCAACGTGGCGGAGTACGTGAAGGCGCGCGTGGAGCAGGTCGTCACGGGGAAGCTGCCCTCGCCGCTGGTGTTCCCGCTGTCATCCGCGTCCACGGACACGGTGCGTTCAGTGCCGGGGCTGTATCCGACCACGGTCATCAAGTGGATGGATCCGCTGGCCTTCGCGAAGGGCGGGGCTCGCTTCGGCGCGAACGTGGACTACATCGCCTTCTTCGGGGACGGCTGGTCGCGGGACGGACGCGCGCCGCAGTACCACGGGCAGGCCGCGGCCGGCTGGATGTGGATCAACCACGAGTACATCTCCGGCACGAAGCCGCGCGTGGGCACGGCGCCCATCGGACAGCACCTGGACTTCGCGCGCTTCCTGCGCAACACGGGCTCGCTCTCCAACACGGTGGCGGACGGCACGCAGTGGCAGGCGGACGCGCTCGTCTCCTACAACCGCGAATGGAAGAAGCAGGTGGGCGGCACCTGGATGCGCGTGGTGCAGGACCCCGCGACGGGCGGCTGGGCGGTGGACCGCAACGCGGCCAACGTGCGCTACGACGCCTCCAGCGCCACCCTGGCGAAGGTGGTGGGCGTGGCGCTCTCCGGCGAGGAGCATGACGACTCCGGCACGGCGCTGGCGGCGGGCGTGGTGCCCGGCACGCACTCCAACTGCTCCGGTGGCCAGACGCCGTGGGGCACGGTCATCGTCGGCGAGGAGAACGTCCAGGGCGTCTACGGCGATCCGGAGGCCGCGCTGTGGACGGGGAAGAGCGACTGGATTCCCGCGGCGCCGGGCTTCTCGCCGGGGGCTCCGCTCGCGCCTGATTTCTCCGCGCCGGCGGAGGGCGACATGATCAGCGGGGACCGCGACTCCACACACCTGAAGGATGGCTACGGCTACCTGACGGAGGTGGATCCGGGCCAGCCGGCGGACCTCTGGTACGGCAAGGACGCGGAGAAGCCGGGCGCGGGCCACCGCAAGCTGGGCGTGATGGGCCGCGCGCACTGGGAGAACGCCACCTTCGTGGTGGACTCGGACTGGAAGCTGCTCGCGAACCAGCCCGTGGTCATCTACGGCGGCGATGACCGGCGCGGCGGACGCATCTTCAAGTTCGTGTCGCAGGGCCGGTACACGCCGGGGATGACGAAGGCGCAGGTGCGCGCGCTGCTGGACGCAGGAACGCTCTACGCGGCGCACTTCGCGGGCCTGGACAACGCGACGGGCGACACGCTGGTGGGCGGGGTTGTGCCCACGGACGCGGTGCCGGGCCACGGCCGGTGGATCCAGCTGGGCATGGACAGCACGGACCTGGCGCCGAACGGTGCGGCCTTCGGCCAGCCAACGCTCCAGGTGGGCGCGGCGCTGCGTGACGCGAACCACAACGCGATGGGCGGCTTCGTCAACGACGACCAGGTGCGCAAGCTCTTGTGGACGGCGGCGAACAAGGTGGGCGTGATGGAGCTCAACCGCCCCGAGGACACGGAGTGGAACCCGAAGGACCCCAGCGGCACGCCGCTGCTCTACGTGGCCTTCACCGAGCACGGTGACCCCACGGCGTTGGATCAACAGGGCCGGGTGGCCACCGCCGAGTTGAAGGACGGCGCGTGGGTGAAGAAGGATCGCGGCGCGCAGGACAACCGCGCGCAGGACAAGGTGGGCTCCCTCTTCGCCATCCGTGAGGCGGATCCGGCGGCGCCCGCGGGTTCGAAGACGTTCGACTTCTTCCGAGTGTGGAAGGGAGAGGCGGCAGCCACCAGCGCGGCGCCTGAGTTCGCGGCAGCCAAGCCGGACAACCTGGTCATCGACCGCGAGGGCGGCGTGTGGTTCGGCACGGACGGCAACTTCGGGGTCAACAAGGTCGCGGACGGCATCTTCTACCTGGACCAGGCGCCCGCGCACCGTGACAGCCCGTACTTCCGCAAGGCGTTCCGAGTGCTCTCCATGCCGAGCGACGCGGAGGCCACGGGCCCGGCGTTCAACGCGGACATGACCAGCCTGTTCGTCAGCGTCCAGCACCCGGGCGAGGACAGCTTCAGCGTCTGGCCGTAGTCGTCGTTCCTTTTGATGGTCCACGAAGACGGAGCCTGACGCATGCGTTCATCCGTGCTCGATGGGGTGCGAGGCCCCGTCTTCATCGTCCTGACGTTGGGGGCCTTCGCCGCGGCGGCGGGCGTGTGGCGTTTGCGCACGCCCGCCGAGGTGGATGCTCCGTTTGATCCGCTCGCACAGGCCCTGGAGGCGGGGAGCCGGGTGGCCAACCGCGAGGCCCCGGTTCCGTCCATGTGTTACACGAAGACGGCTGGGGTCTCGAACCCGTGCTGGACGTGTCACACGGGCGGCGTTGGCAACAACGTGATGGCGGACGACTCGCTCCAGGCGGAGTACGCCTTCAGCGACGTGGGGCTGACGAACCACTGGACGAACCTCTTCACGGACCGGACGCGCGCGATGGCGTCCATCACCGATGACGAGGTGCTCGAGTACATCCGCGAGGACAACTACACGCCGCTGCGCGCCGCGCTGCTGGGGCGCGCGGGGGGCTACAAGGGCTGGGTTCCGGACCTGGACCTGACGCGAGGCTTCGACGCGGAGGGCTTCGCGAGGGATGGAAGTGGCTGGAGGGCCGTGCGCTACAAGCCGTTCCTGGGAACGTTCTGGCCCACCAACGGCAGCACGGACGACGTCTACGTCCGGCTCCCGAAGTCCTTCCAGAAGGATGCGCGCGGGCAGCCGTCGCGAGAGGTGTATCGCTTCAACCTAGCGGTGCTGGAGGCCGCGATGACGGTGGACCCGGGCCTCCTGGACGTGAAGGGTGCGAGCCGCCGCGTGGAGCCGGTGGACGAGCGCGTGGGGAACATGGACCTGGATGGTGACGGCGTCCTGTCTCCGAGCGTGGAGCGAGTGCGCGGGTTGCCAGCGCATTACGCGGGGAGCGCGGCGGATGTGAAGGTGCGGCGGTACACGTACCCGAAGGGCACGGAGTTCCTGCACACCGTGCGCTACGTGGATCCAGACGAACCCGCGCTGCTGTCCACGCGGATGAAGGAGCTGCGCTATTCGCGCAAGGACGAGGAACCGGCGGACGACCGCGTGCGGAACTTCTACGCGGAGGAGCAGGAGAAGAAGGTGCGCGGCCGGCTGCCCGCGTTTCCTGGCACGCCGGAGCTGGGGCTGATCAACGAATTCGGCTGGCGCCTGCAGGGCTTCATCGAGGACGCGAAGGGGCGGCTGCGCCTCCAGACCCTGGAGGAGCACGTCTACTGCATGGGCTGCCACACGAACCTGGGAGTGACGGTGGACCAGACCTTCGCGTTCCCACGCAAGGTGCCGGGGCTCGAAGGCTGGCGGATCCAGGATCTGCGAGACCTGCCGGACGTGCCGCAGGCAGGCCACACCGCGCCAGAAACCGTGACGTACTTCGAGCGCGTGCAGGGCGGCGATGAGTTCCGTGCGAACGAAGAGTTGCTCGCGCGCTTCTTCCCGAACGGAGTGCTGGACCTGCCAGCGGTCAGGCGCGCGGCACCGGGAGGAGACCGCGACCTCGCGTGGTTGGTGACGCCGTCACGGGAGAGGGCGCTTCAACTCGACAAGGCCTACCAGGCGCTGGTGCGGGAGCAGGCATTCGCGCTGGGGCGGGACACGCTGCTCGCACCGCCCGCGAACGTGCACAGCGCCGTGGAGAACGGTTCCACCGAATTGGAGGCCACGGGTCGCCTCTACACCGACGGCCGGTTGCACCTCACCTGGGAGTAGGACGCGCTGCACGCGAAGCGGTCTGTCGCACAGCGTCGGGACCGGCCAGCGATTCGCCGCACCGCGTCCAGGAGCGACGATCACCCGCCCAAGCAATCCAGAATGCCCGCCGTCCGCCGGACGCGGCAAAACCTGTCGGACAGTCGGACAAGTTTCCGCAGCACGGGTGGCGCCGAGGCCCTTGGCCCGGTCCGCCCAAGCTGTCGGACAGCTTTCCGTGGGTCGAGCGGAGGGGCCGGGCCCCGGCCATGACCTTCAATACCTGTCGGACAGTCGGACAGGTTTTTGCTGCTCGGGTCGGGGGCGGCCTCGGCTCCTGGTCACGGAGTTTCAATCCTGTCGGACAGGAGGGTTGCGCGGAATAAGCAATCTGATGGGTCCTGTAGAAGGGAGATGACGTCAGAAGAGGGAGCCTCCTGCTCGTCTGCGGAGCAGCGGAGCAGACGCCGCGTCGCCAAGGACCCGACGCCGCG
>NZ_RAWF01000230.1:0-16214 GCF_003612075.1 Corallococcus sp. CA041A | reverse complement strand
AGACATGACGACCGAGCACCCCGGCTCCCCTTCCGCCTCCGCGCCGAAGTCCCCGGCGAGGCCCCGTCGTCGAGCACCGCCCGTGGTGCCCGTCCCGCGTGACGCCTTGCTGCCGCTCTCCTTCGGGCAGCAGCGGATGTGGTTCATCGAGCAGCTCACGCCCGGGGGCATCTCCTACAACGTCCCGTACTTCGCGCGGCTCACCGGAGCGTTGGACGTCCCCGCGCTGGAGCGAGCACTGGCCGTGCTGGTGGAGCGGCACGAAGCGCTGCGCACCACCTTCGCCATCGTGGACGGTCAGCCGGTGCAGCGGATCGCGCCATCGCTGTCCCTGCCGCTGCACGTGGAGTCGCTGGAGGCGATACCCGCGTCCGAACGGGAGCAGGTCCTGCGACAAGCCGCGGAGACGGAGGCGCGCGTGCCCTTCGACCTGGGCGCGGGACCGCTGGTGCGTGTGCGGCTCTTGCGGCTGGGAGAAGCGGAGCACGTGCTGCTCCTGATGCTGCATCACATCTGCTGCGACGGCTGGTCGCTCACGGTGATGGAGCGGGAGCTTCAAGCGCTCTACGTGGCCTATCGCGCCGGCACGACGCCCGTGCTGCCCACGCTGCCGGTGCAGTACGCGGACCATGCGGTGTGGCAGCGGCAGTGGCTCCAGGGCGAGCACCTCCAGCAGCAACTGGAATGGTGGCGAGGTGAGTTGTCGGGAGCGCCCGCCGCGTTGGAGCTGCCCACGGACCGGCCCCGCCCCGCCGCGCAGTCCACGCGGGGCGCGGTGTACCGCCATGCGCTCCCTCCGGCATTGGGCAAGGCGCTGGAAGCGCTGTGCCGCAAGCAGGGCGTCACGTTGTTCATGGCGCTATTGGGTGGGATGAATCTGCTGCTCTCGCGGCTGAGCGGCCAGGACGACATCGTCATCGGCTCCCCCATCTCCGGACGCACGCGCCAGGAGGTGGAACCGCTCATCGGCTTCTTCATCAACACCCTGCCCCTGCGCGTGCGGGGTGAAGGTGCGCTCGGCTTCGGAGAACTGCTGCACCGCGTGCGCAAGACGTGCCTGGACGCGTACGCGCATCAGGAAGTGCCCTTCGAGCAGTTGGTGGACGCGCTCCAACCCGAGCGCGACCTGAGCCGCCCGCCCCTGTTCCAGGTGTTCTTCACGCTCCAGCACTCGGCCGTGCCCGCGCTGGAGCTGGAGGGGCTGCGCACCTCCGAGCTGGACTTCGAACCGGGCGTGTCGCGAATGGACCTCACCGTCTTCCTGCGCGAAACGCCGGAAGGGCTGGTGGGGCTCTGGGAGTACAGCACCGACCTCTTCGACGCCGCGACGGTGGCGCGCTTCGCGGAGCACTACACGCGCCTGCTGGAGGCCGCGGTCGCGGAGCCGGAGCGTCCCGTGGCCACGCTTCCGCTGCTCACCTCGATGGAGCGGCAGCGCCTGCTCGACCAGGGGACGGGAGCCGCCGTCCCCTACCCTCGCGATGCGTCCCTGCCCTCGCTCTTCGCGGAGCAGGCCGCGCGGACGCCCGGCGCCGTGGCCGTGGAAGCGGGAGGCCACCGGCTCACGTATGCGGAAGTGGAAGCACGGGCCAATCAGCTCGCGCACCACCTGCGTGGGCAGGGCGTGCGGCTGGGAACACCGGTGGGCCTGTGCGCGGGCCGGTCGCTGGAGATGGTCGTGGCGACGCTCGCCATCCTCAAGGCGGGAGGCGCCTACGTCCCGCTGGATCCAGGCTATCCCCCCGAGCGCCTGGACTTCATGGCGCGCGACGCCCGCATCACCGTGCTCCTGTTGGAGCAGGGACGCGAGTCCTCGCTGAAGGGTTTGGCCTCACGGGTCGTGGTGCTCGACCCGTCCTGGCGGACCTTCGAGGCTCAACCGAAGGCAGCGCCCGAGGTGCACGTCCCCGCCGATGCGCTCGCGTACGTCATGTACACGTCCGGGAGCACCGGGCAGCCCAAGGGCGTGGGCGTTCCCCACCGGGCCGTGACGCGGCTGGTGAAGGGCGTGTCCTACGTCCGGTTCCGCGCCGAAGACGTCGTCCTCCAACTGGCCACCACGTCGTTCGACGCCGCGACGCTGGAGCTGTGGGGAGCGCTGCTCAGCGGCGCGAAGCTGTTCCTCTATCCACCGGTGACGCCGTCGCTGGAGGAACTGGAAGCGACGCTGGAGCGAGAACGCATCAGCGTGCTGTTCCTCACCACTGCGTTCTTCGAGCAGATGGCGCTGAACCGGCCCGCGGCGCTCGCTCGCGTGGGGCAGGTGCTCGCGGGCGGCGACGTGCTGTCCCCGCTGGCCGCGCGCAAGCTGTTGGACGCGGGCCGAGCGGTCATCAACGGCTACGGCCCCACGGAGAACACTACGTTCTCCGCCACGTATCAGGTGAAGCGAGACATGGACGCGCGGATGCCCGTGCCCATTGGCCGCCCCTTGGAGAACTCCCAGGCGCTGGTGCTGGACGCGCGCCTGGAGCCGGTGCCGCCCGGAGTCGTGGGCGACCTGTACGTGGGAGGCGACGGTCTCGCGTGGGGCTACATGGACCGGCCGGAGCTCACCGCGGACCGCTTCGTGCCCCATCCGTGCAGCGACGTCCCCGGTGCCCGGCTGTACCGCACGGGCGACCGTGCACGGTGGCTGCCTTCCGGCGAGCTGGCCTTCATGGGGCGCGCGGACACGCAGGTGAAGCTGCGCGGCTTCCGCATCGAACTGGGGGAGATTGAAACCGCCCTGCGCCACCTGCCTGGCGTGGAGGACGCCGTGGCGGAGGTGCGCGAGTACGCGCCCGGCGACAAGCGACTGGTGGCCTATGTGACCGGCGCGAGCGTGGACGTGAGCACGCTGCGTTCGCGCCTGTCCGCCCAGCTGCCGGCGCCGCTGGTCCCGTCCGCCTTCGTGAAGCTGGACCGGCTGCCGCTGACGCCCGTGGGCAAGGTGGACCGAAGGGCGCTCGCCACGCCCGTGGGCGACACGCTCACGGAGGACGGCTACGTGGCGCCAGTCACCCCGACGGAGACGGCGGTGGCGGAGGTCTGGGCCGCGCTCCTGGGCCGAACGCGCGTGGGCACGCAGGACTCCTTCTTCGAACTGGGTGGGCACTCGCTGCTCGCCACACAGGTCAACTCCCGGTTGAGGGAGACGTTCCAGGTGGACCTGTCCGTGCGAGCGCTGTTCGAGGCGCCCACGGTCACCAGCCTCGCGGCGCGCATCGATGCACTGCGAATGGAGAGCAGCCGGATCCAGTCCCTCCCGCTGACTCCCGGTCCCCAAGACGGCTGGTTGCCGCAGTCGTTCGCGCAGCAGCGGCTGTGGTTCATCTCGCAGCTCGACACACTGGGGTACTCCTACAACGTGCCCATGGTCACCCGGCTGCGGGGCGCGCTGGACGCGAATGCGCTGGAGCGAAGCCTCGCGGAGATCATCCGCCGGCACGCGGTCCTGCGCACCACGTTCGACGAGGTGGAGGGTCTGCCGGTACAGCGCATCGGGCCGGCATGGAACTTCACGTTGGTGAGAACGGACGTGGAGGCCGCGAAGCTCGCGGAGCACCTGTCCACGGAGGCCCGGCGCTCGTTCGACCTGCGGCGCGGCCCCCTGATGAGAGGGCTGCTCCTGCGAGTCGCGGATGACGACCACGTGTTGATGCTCGTCATCCACCACATCGTCTTCGACGGGTGGTCCATCGACGTGCTCCAGCGCGAATTGAACGCGCTCTACCCCGCGCACGGCCAGGGCACATTGCCGCCCCTGTCCCTCCAGTACGTGGATTACGCGCGGTGGCAGCGTGAGTCGTTCCAGGGGGAGGAACTGGAGGACCAGCTCGCATGGTGGAGGGAGGCGCTGGCGGGAGCACCGCCCGTGCTGGACCTGCCCACCGACAAGCCACGTCCGCCCGTGCAGACCTTCCAGGGCGCGAACTTCGAGGTGCTGCTGCCCCAGCCCCTCCATGGCTCGCTCCAGCTGCTGGGACAACGCGAAGGCGCCACTCTGTTCATGACGTTGCTGGCGGGGTTCCAGGCCCTGCTCGCGCGCTACAGCGGCCAGGATGACGTTGTCGTCGGCTCACCCATCTCCGGCCGCAATCGCCGTGAGGTGGAAGGACTCATCGGCTTCTTCGTCAACACGCTCGCCCTGCGCGCGGATGTCTCTGGCTCGCGCTCCTTCCGGCAGTTGCTGCGCGGTGTGCGTGAGAGCTGCCTGGGTGCCTTCGCGCATCAGGACCTGCCGTTCGAACAGCTCGTGGACGCGCTCAAGCCGCCGCGCGACCTGAGCCGGACGCCCCTGGTGCAGACGATGTTCGTCCTGCAGCGGGCCGCGACGCCGTTGTCCCTGCCCGGCCTCGCGGTGGAGGACTTCCCGTTCCAGTCGGGCGTCTCCCGCTTCGACCTCATGCTGTTCATGCGGCAGACGCCGCACGGTCTCGTCGCCTACTGGGAGTACAACACCGCCCTCTTCGAGGAGGCGACCCTCGCCCGGATGGCCGGGCATTACGTGCGGTTGCTCGAAGGCGTTACCGCGAACCCCGAGCTGCCCTTGGCGGACCTGTCGCTCCTGTCGCGGGAGGAACGCGAGCAACTCCTGGTCGCATGGAACAGCCGCGAGGAACGGATTCCCGAGTCGGGGCTGATCCACGTCTGGGTGGGGGCGCAGGTCGCGCGGACACCGGATGCCATCGCGGTGACGAACGGCGCGGAGTCGCTGACCTACGCGCAACTGGATGCGCGCGCCAATCAACTCGCCCATCATCTCATCGCCCTGGGCGTCACGCCGGGCAGCTCCGTCGGGCTGTGCCTGGAGCGATCCAGTCTCGACATGCCTGTCGCCGTCCTCGCCACCCTCAAGGCTGGCGCGGCCTACGTCCCGCTGGATCCGAGCTACCCAGCCGAGCGCCTGGCCCTGATGGTGGAGGACACGCGGGCTCCGGTCGTCCTCGCGCATGAGGGCTTCGTGCGGGCCCTTCCGCCGGACACCTCCGCGCGCATCGTGATGATGGAGACCGTCTCGCTGGCTTCCCGCTCCACCGCGTCTCCGAAGGTGAGGCTGTCACCTGAAGCGGTCTGCTACGTCGTCTTCACCTCGGGCAGCACCGGCAGGCCCAAGGGCATCGCCATGTCCCACCGGGGCATCGGCAACATGCTCGCGTGGCAGACCCGCCGCGCCGTCCGCGCGGAAGCCACCACGCTCCAGTTCGCCTCACTCAACTTCGACGTCTCCTTCCAGGAGATCTTCGGCACGTGGTGCATCGGTGGCCGCCTGCTGCTCAGCTCCGCCGAACTGCGCCGCGATCCACCCGCGCTGCTGCGCTTCCTCACCCAGCACCGCGTGGAACGTCTCTTCCTCCCCTTCGTCGCGCTCCAATCGCTGTCTGAAGCAGCGCGCACCGCGACGGAACTGCCCCCACTCAACGAGGTCATCACCGCGGGCGAACAACTCCAGGTGACGCCCGCTCTCGTCGCCCTCTTCGAGCGGCTGCCCGGCTGCGTCCTCGAAAATCAGTACGGTCCTTCGGAGACCCATGCGGTCTCCGCGTGGCGTGCGTCGGGTGTCCCGAGCACCTGGCCCGCCCTGCCTCCGGTCGGAACACCGCTGCCTTCGGTCCAGGCCTACGTGTTGGATCCGCGCCGCGAGCCCTGCCCAGTCGGGGTCCCGGGCGAGCTGTATGTGGGCGGTGAAGGACTCGCGCACGGCTACCACGGCCGGCCGGACCTCACCGCGGAGCGCTTCATCCCCTCTCCGTTTGGACCCACTCCGGGCGCACGCCTCTACCGCACGGGTGACAAGGCCCGCTGGCTCGCGGACGGGCAGCTGGAGTTCCTCGGCCGCCTGGATGGGCAGGTGAAGCTGCGTGGCTTCCGCGTCGAACTGGGCGAAGTGGAAGCAGCCCTGCGCGTCCTGCCCGACGTACGCGACGTGGTCGTCGTGGTGCGCGAGGACACACCGGGCCACAAGCGACTGGTCGCCTACGTGGTCCAACCGGAAGCATCCTTCTCACCGGAGGCGCTGAGGCAGTCGCTGGCGCGACGGCTGCCGGAGCACATGGTGCCCTCGGCCCTGGTGCGAATGGACGCGCTGCCGCTGGGCCCAAGCGGCAAGGTGAACCGCAACGGTCTGCCCGCGCCCAAGGAAGAAGCCGCGGACGACTCCGGGTTCCTGGCCCCGATGACGGCGGTGGAGAAGGTGATCGCGGACATCTGGGCGTCCCTGCTCGTGGTGCCGCGCGTGGGCCTGCAGGATCATTTCTTCGAGCTGGGTGGGCACTCGCTGCTCGCAACACAGGTGGTCTCCCGGTTGCGGGAGGCCTTCCAGGTGGACGTGTCCCTCCGTGTCCTCTTCGAGGCGCCCACCGTCGCGCAGCTCGCCGCGCGGCTGGAGGAGCATCTTCACGGCGCGAACCGGAAGGCCGTCCCGCCGCTGGTCCCCCAGCTGCGCGGCGAGCTCGTTCCGCAGTCATTCTCCCAGCAGCGGCTGTGGTTCGTCTCGCAGCTGGACACCAGCGCGCACGCCTACAACCTGCCCCTGGTCACCCGGCTGCGGGGACGGCTGGACACACACGCACTGGAGGACGTGCTCAACGTCCTCATCCGACGTCACGAAGTCCTGCGCACCACGTTCGACGAAGTGGACGGCCAGCCGGTGCAACGCATCGGGCCCGCGTGGAAGCTCACCGTGAAGCAGGTGGACGTGGAGCCGCGCATTCCGCTCCAGCGCCAGGTGGAGGCCGAAGCACATGTACCGTTCGACCTGCGGCGAGGCCCCCTGATCCGAGCCACGCTGCTCCGGATCGCGGACGAGGATCAGGTCCTCATCCTCAACTTCCATCACAGCGTCTTCGACGGCTGGTCCATTGCCTTGCTCCAGCGGGAGCTGGATGCGCTCTACCTCGCCCGGCTCCAGGGCACGGAGGCCCAGCTCCCGCCCATTTCCATCCAGTACGCGGACTACGCGCTGTGGCAGCGCGCGTGGTTGCAGGGCGACGTGCTGGAAGAGCAGTTGGCGTGGTGGCGCGAGCAGCTCGCGGGGGCACCGCCCGTGCTGGACCTGCCCACCGACAAACCGCGTCCGCCCGTGCAGACCTTCCAGGGCGCGTACATCGAAGTCCCCCTGCCACCCGCGCTGACCAGCGCCCTCTTCGCCATGGGCCAGCGCGAGGGCACCACGCTGTTCATGACGCTGCTGGCGGGATTCCAGGCCCTGCTCGCGCGCTACAGCGGACAGGACGACGTCGTCGTCGGCTCGCCCATCTCCGGCCGCAACCGCCGTGAGGTGGAAGGGCTCCTCGGCCTCTTCGTCAACACGCTCGCCCTGCGCGCGGATGTCGCTGGGACGCGCTCCTTCCGCCACCTGTTGCGCGGCGTGCGCGAGAGCTGCCTGGGCGCCTTCGCGCATCAGGACCTGCCGTTCGAACAAATCGTGGAGGCGCTCAAGCCGCCACGCGACTTGAGCCGCGCGCCGCTGATCCAGGCCCTCTTCGTCCTGCAACAGGCGGCCGTCCCCTTCTCGTTGCCCGGCCTCCAAGCAGAGGACGTTCCGTTCCAGACGGGCGTCTCCCGCTTCGACCTCATGCTCTTCGTCCGCGAGTCGGAGCAGGGGCTGACCGCCTTCTGGGAGTACAACACCGCCCTCTTCGAGGAGGCGACCCTCACCCGGATGGCCGGGCACTACGTGCGCATGCTCCAAGGAGCGGTCCGCCATCCCGAGCAGCCCCTGTCGGCCCTGCCGCTCCTCTCCGAAGAGGAACGGCAGCAGGTCGTCGTGACGTGGAACGCCGCGAAGGACCTCTCTTTCGAGCCGGGCCTCATGCACCGCTGGGTGGAGGCGCAGGTCGCTCGGACACCGGAAGCAGTCGCGGTGACGAACGGCGCCGAGTCGCTGACCTACAGGCAACTGGATGCACGAGCCAATCAGCTCGCGCACCACCTCATCGCCCTGGGCGTCACGCCGGGAAGCTCCGTCGGGCTGTGCCTGGAGCGCTCCAGCCTCGACATGCCCGTCGCCGTCCTCGCCACCCTCAAGGCCGGTGCAGCCTACGTCCCGCTGGATCCGAACTATCCGGCCGAGCGACTGGCCCTGATGGTGGAGGACACACGCGCTCCGGTCGTCCTCGCGCATGAAGGCTTCGTGCGGGCGCTGCCACCAAGCACCTCCGCGCGCATCGTGACGATGGAGACCGTCTCACTGGCCTCCCGCTCCACCGCGTCTCCGAACGTGAGGCTGTCTCCAGAAGCGGTCTGCTACGTCGTCTTCACCTCGGGCAGCACCGGCAGGCCCAAGGGCATCGCCATGTCCCATCGAGGCATCGGCAACATGCTCGCCTGGCAGATCCGCCGCGCCGTCCGCAGGGAAGCCACCACTCTCCAGTTCGCTTCGCTCAACTTCGATGTCTCCTTCCAGGAGATCTTCGGCACGTGGTGCATCGGCGGCCGACTGCTGCTCAGCTCCGCCGAACTGCGCCGTGACCCACCGGCACTGCTGCGCTTCCTCACCCAGCACCGCGTGGAGCGCCTCTTCCTCCCCTTCGTCGCGCTTCAATCCCTGAGCGAAGCAGCACGCACTACGGCGGAGCTGCCCCCGCTCAACGAGGTCATCACCGCGGGCGAACAACTCCAGGTGACGCCCGCCCTCGTCTCCTTCTTCGAACGGCTGCCCGGCTGCGTCCTCGAAAACCAATACGGCCCTTCGGAGACGCACGCCGCCAGCGCATGGCGGGCTTCAGGATCTCCGAGCACCTGGCCCGCGCTTCCTTCGGTGGGGACGCCGCTGACCAACGTCCAGACCTACGTCCTGGATGCCCGCGGGAATCCGAGCCCCGTCGGCGTCCCAGGAGAGGTGTTCATCGGAGGCGAAGGGCTCGCGCACGGCTATCACAACCGGCCAGACCTCACCGCGGAGCGCTTCGTGCCCTCACCGTTCAGCGCCACGCCGGGCGCCCGCCTCTACCGCACTGGCGACAAGGCGCGCTGGCTCGCGGATGGACAACTGGAGTTCCTCGGCCGCCTGGACGGCCAGGTGAAGCTGCGTGGCTTCCGCGTCGAGTTGGGCGAAGTCGAGTCAGCCCTGCGCGCCCTGCCTGATGTGCAGGACGTGGTCGTCGTGTTGCGCGAGGACACCCCGGGCTTCAAGCGACTGGTGGCCTACGTGGTGCAACCGGAGACGGCCTTCTCCGCGGAGGCGCTGAGGCAGGCACTGGCGCGACGGCTGCCGGAGTACATGGTGCCTTCGGCGCTGGTGCGCATGGACGCGCTGCCCCTGACGCCCAGTGGCAAGGTGAACCGCAACGGCCTGCCCGTTCCGACGGAAGAGGCCATCCCCGGCACCGTCTACGTGACCCCGGTCTCCGCGGTGGAGAAGCTCATCGCGGACATCTGGGCACCGCTGCTCGGTGTGCCGCGCGTGGGCACGCAGGACCACTTCTTCGAGCTGGGCGGCCACTCGCTGCTCGCGACCCAGGTGGCCTCCCGTCTGCGTGAGTCCCTTCAAATGGAGCTGCCCGTACGCGTGCTCTTCGAAGCCCCGACGCTCGCGGAGCTGGCCGCGCGAATCGAAGCCCTGCGCCAGGAAGCCCATCCCCTCCAGGCACCGCCCCTGGTGCGCACGGAGGCCGGAAACTCCGCGCCCCAGTCCTTCCCGCAGCAGCGGCTGTGGTTCATCGACGCGCTCGCACCGGGCGGGTTCGCCTTCAACGTCCCGCTGTTCATCCGGTGCAAGGGACCGCTCGACGTGGCCGCGCTGGAGCGGTCACTCGCGGCGCTCATCGACCGTCACGAGTCCCTGCGCACGGTGTTCGCGGAGGAGAACGGCCAGCCCGTTCAGCGCGTCCTGACCTCGGTTCCCTTCGCGCTCGCCTTCGAGCGGCTGGAGGACGTGCCGCCCCAGCAGCGCGACACCGTCCTGCGCCAGCGAGCCGAGGAGCGGATGCGCCACGTCTTCGACCTGCGCACGGGTCCCCTGCTGACGGCGACGCTGCTGCGGCTGGATGCGGAAGACCACGCGCTCTTCCTGCTCATGCATCACATCATCACGGACGGCTGGTCCACGGACGTGATGGGGCGCGAGCTGGGCGTCCTCTACGACGCCTTCACCCGGAACCAGACGCCGCGCCTGCCGCCACTGCCCATCCGATACACGGACTACGCCCGCTGGCAGCGCGCGACGTTGCAGGGCGAAGGGCTCGACGCGCAGCTCGCGTGGTGGAAGCGGCAGTTGAACGGGGCGCCCCACGCGCTTGAGCTGCCCACCGACCGACCGCGTCCGCCCGTGCAGGCCCAGGCGGGCGCGGCCCACATGGTGCGGATCCCCGCCGCGGTGGATGCCGCCGTGCGCGAACTGTGTCACCAGCAGGGCGTCACGTCCTTCATGGCGCTGCTCGCGGGCTTCCACGCCCTGCTGTCGCGCTACAGCGGGCAGGACGACGTGGTGGTCGGCTCGCCCATCTCCGGCCGCAACCACCGCGAGGTGGAGGGGCTCATCGGCTTCTTCGTCAACGCCCTGCCCCTGCGCGTGAAGGTCTCCGGCGCCGAGTCCTTCCAGGTCCTCCTCGCCCGTGTTCGCGAGACGTGCCTGGGCGCGTACGCGCACCAGGAGGTGCCCTTCGAACAACTGGTGGACGCGCTCCAGACGCCGCGAGACCTGAGCCGCACGCCCGTGTTCCAGACCGTGTTCGCCCTCTTCAAGGACTTCCCCGGCTTCCCCCTGCGAGGACTGGAGACAGCGCCGGTGCCCTTTGATCCAGGGCTCGCGAAGCACGACCTCACACTGTTCATGCGCGAGTCCGCCACCGGGTTGCTGACGCACTGGGAATACAACACCGCGCTCTTCGATGCGGCGACGGTGGAGCGTATGGCCGGGCACTACCTGCGCCTGCTGGAGCAGGTGACGCGAAACCCGGAGCGTCCGCTCGCGTCGCTGTCGCTGCTGACAGAGGCGGAGCGCCAGCAGGTCCTCGTCGAGTGGAACGACACCGCGCTCGATGTCCCCGCGGACCTCCGTGTGCCCTCGCGCATCGCGGAGCAGGCGCGGCTGAGGCCGGAGGCGCTCGCGCTGGCGGGCGACAGGCAGCAACTGACGTTCGGGGAGTTGGAGACCCGGTCGAACCAGCTCGCGAACCTGCTGCGCTCACAGGGTGTGAAGCCGGAGACCGTGGTCGCCCTGTGCGTGGACCGCACGCCCGGCTACGTGTGGGGCGCGCTCGGCATCCTCAAGTCGGGCGGGGCCTACGTGCCCATGGACCTGACGTGGCCGGAGGCCTGGTGGCGGCACGTGCTCATGGACAGTGGCTCGCGCATCGTCGTCACCCAGCAGGCCTTCGCCTCCCGTTTCGAGGGATGCGGCGTGCGCGTGCTCTGCCTGGACACGGAGCCCACGCTGGAGACCCATCCAGTCACCGCGCCCGCAGTGACACTGCACGCGGAGGCGATGGCCTACGTCATCTACACGTCGGGCAGCACCGGCCGGCCCAAGGGCGTCGCGGTGACGCACGGCACGCTGGCGAACCTCGTCGCGGGTCTCGGCACGGCGGCGGGGATTGAACCGGGAGACCGTGCCACGCTCCTGACGGGGCTCGCGTTCGACGCGACTGTCTTCGAGACCTGGCCGTCGCTCTCGCATGGCGCCAGCCTCCATCTCCCCTCGGACGAGGTGCGTGCGGAGCCCGCGCGGCTGGTGCGGTGGCTCGCGACGGAGGGCATCACGCTCACCACGCTGCCCACGCCCATGGCGGAGGCCGCGCTGGAGCAGCCATGGCCCGCGGACATGCCGCTGCGCCGGGTGCATGTGGCCGGCGACGTGCTGCACCGCCGTCCGGGGCCCTCCGTTCCGGGCCAGTGGCTCAACTGCTACGGCCCCACGGAGAACACCGTCATCGCGACCTCCGGCGCCGTGAAGCCCGAAGCGGCCGAAGGACTGCTGCCTCCCATCGGCAGCCCGGAGCCCAACGTGCGCGTGTACGTGCTGGATGGCGCGGGACAGCCCGTGCCTGTGGGCCTGTGGGGCGAGCTGTTCCTGGGAGGCGCCCAGGTGGCGCGCGGCTACCTGGGTCAGCCCGTGCTCACGGCGGAGCGCTTCGGACCGGATCCGTTCTCTCAAGACCCCGGCGCGCGCCTGTACCGCACGGGCGACGTGGTGCGGTGGCTCGCGGACGGGACGCTGGAGTTCCGGGGCCGCGCGGACTCGCAGGTGAAGCTGCGGGGCTTCCGCATCGAACTGGGCGAGGTGGAGGCCGCGCTGCTCTCGCAGCCCTCGGTGAAGGAAGCGGTAGCGCAGGTGCGCGAGGACGTGCCGGGACAACGGCGGTTGGTCGCGTACCTGGTGCTCCGCGAAGGGGCCGCGTTCACGGTGGACGCGCTTCGTTCCTCGCTGCGGCGATCGCTCGCGGAGCACGCGGTTCCGTCGGCGTTCGTGGTGCTGGAGCGGCTGCCGCTCACCGCGAACGGCAAGCTGGACCGCAAGGCACTGCCCGCACCGGACGTGCACCGGCCCGAACTGAGCGAGGACTATCGCGTCCCCGAAGCCGGCCTGGAGCAGACGCTGGCCGCGCTCTGGGCCGAAGTGCTGGGGCTGGAGCGCGTGGGCGCGAGCGACAACTTCTTCGACCTGGGCGGCAACTCGCTGCTGCTCCAGTCCGTGCACGCGAAGCTGGAGGCGCTGGTGGGCCGCAAGGTTCCGCTGATCACCCTCTTCCAGTACCCCACGGTGCGCGCGCTCGCAGGACACCTGTCACCGCCGAAGGACACGCCACCTGCGGCGGCTCCCTCGCCCGCACAGGACCCGGGCGCGCAGCGGCGAGACAACCTGCGGCGCATGGCCCAGCGGCGCGGCCGTCCGGGCTCCAGCTGAGCCGGTCACTCACGGAAGGAAGGCCGCGAGCTTCGCGCCCAGCCCCTCAGCGTTCCCGCCCGTGAGCATCGACTGGTGGTCACCGGGCACGGTCTCCACCCGGAGCACCGCGCCCGAGTCCAGCCATTCGAGTTCCACGTGCTTCGGCATGTGCTCGATGACGGTCGCCGCTCGGAAGAACTGGAGGGTGCCGCCCTCGAAGCGGGGCATGGGGTAGTCGCGCAGGGCCGTCATGTTCGCCTCCCAGACGCGCACGTAGCGCCGCTGCTGCTCCGGATCCGCGAGGACCTGCTCCTGCGCGAAGCCCACTCCGCCCGTCCGGGCCCGAGCGATGTCCCCGGGGCCCGGCGTGTCGAGCATCGCGCACAGCGGCACCGCGTGGCCTTCCGCCGTCAGCCGGCGGGCCATCTCGTAGACCACCGCGCCGCCGAACGACGCGCCCACCAGTAGATACGGCCCCACGGGCTGCAACGCGCGCAGGCCCTCCAGGTAGGCCGTCGCCATCTCGTCGACGGACGTGTGCAGCGGTCCGTCCGGATCCAGGCCCCGGGACTCGAAAGCGTAGGCGGTCCGGCTTGCGTCGATGGCGCGCGCCAGCTCCCGGTAGAACACCGCCTGGCCTCCGGCCGCGTGCACGAAGAAGAGCGGCGGACCGCGAGTGCCCTGCTGGAGCGACGCGACCCCGGGTGGCAGGGACTGGCCCTCCTCGCGTCCGCCCAGCTTCCGAGCCAACAACTCCACCGTGGGCGCGGTCAGCATCTCCTTCAGCGCGAGCCGCTTGCCGAAGCGTTCGGAGATCATCGCGAGCAGCCGGAGCGCGACCAACGAGTCGCCACCCAGCGCGAAGAAGTCGTCGTGGATGCCCACGTCATCCAGGCGGAACAGTGTCTGGAAGCACTCGACCAGGGACTGCTCCGTGGCGTCACGGGGTGCCACGCGCTCACCGCGACGGGGAGCCTGAGCCTTCGACTTCGAGGGTCCGGTCGCCTTCGCCTTGGCCGCCATGGCATCGCGTGCGACGGGGCTCGGCGCGGCGTCGTCCAGGCTGTAGTGCTCGCGGTCGAAGCTGTAGGTCGGAAGGTCCACGCGCCGACGCCGCTCGCCGTCCCGGATGCGTTCCCAGTCCACGTCCACGCCCGCGGCCCACGCTTCGCCCAGAGCCGCCAGGGCGCTCCCAGGCGCGTCGCCCTTCGTCGGCAGGGTGGCCAGCACGGGCTGCGTCTTGCGCGCCGGATGTTGCCTCGTGAGCGCGGTGAGCGTCGTGCCCGGACCCACCTCAATCAGTGCGCGGTCCCCGGACTCCAACAGGCAGCCCAGCGCATCGGAGAAGCGGACCGTATGCCGCAGGTGCCGGACCCAATAGTCAGGTGACGTCGCCTCACGCTCCTGGAGCCAACGGCCGGTGAGGCTGGACACGACGGGCAGTGATGGCGCGCGGAGCTTCACGCGGGCCACTTCCCGAGCGAAGCCTTCCAGGTACGGCTCCATCATGGAGGAGTGCGCGGCGCGCGCGTAGCGCACCCGCTTGTGCTCGATGCCCCGCGCCGTCAGCGCCTGCTCCGCCGCCTCCAACTCCGGCAGCGGTCCAGAGAGGACACAGGTCTCCTGTCCGTTGATGGCCGCTACCGACACGGCCGGCCCCACGAGCTCCGAGACCTGCTCCACGGACGCGAGCACGGACAGCATCCCACCCGGTGGCATCGCCTCCATCAAGCGTCCGCGAGCGACGACGAGGCCCAGCGCTTCCTCCAGCGTGAACACACCCGCGAGGCACGCGGCCACGTATTCGCCGAGCGAGTGCCCCAGCAACGCGTCCGGCTTCACGCCCCACGACAGCCACAGCTGAGCGAGCGCCCAGTCGCAGACGAACAACGCGGGCTGGGACCACAGTGGCCGGTCCAGCTCACGGGCCGCCGCGTCGAAGCGCTCGGGGCCCGCGAAGAGGATGTCGCGGAGGTCCGCGCCCATGGGACCGCGAAGCCACTCCGCGCACGTGTCGATGGCAGCGCGGAACGCCGGCTCGCGAAGGAACGCCTCGCCCATGTTCACCCGCTGCGCACCGCCGCCCGGGAACAGGAAGGCCACGCCGCGAGACTCGCCCTCGTCGAACACGGTGCGGATCCGAGGAGGCGCGTCCTCACCGGCAGAGGACCGCCCCTCCAGCAGCGCCGCCGCATCCTCGCCCGGACGGACCACGACGAAGCGGCGCCACGGGAAGCGCGCACGCCCCACCTGCAACGTATGAGCGACATCCGCGAGCCAGGCGCCCGAAGCAGGGGGCGCGGACCGCGCGGGTGATGCGGCGCCGTTGTCCACCCCCGCCTGCCGTTTCACCGCGACCGCTTCCGCATGCGAAGTCGCTTCCGCGCGCGAGGCCGCCGCAACGGGAGCCGCATGCTCACGCAAGCGCTCCGCGAGCGCCGCGGTCATCCGCTCCAGCGCGCCCTCCGTCTTCGCGGACAAGAGCAGCACCTCTTCACCGCGCCGGGGCGCATCCGTCTCCGGGAGCGCCGGCGCCTCCTGCAACACCACGTGCGCGTTCGTGCCTCCAATCCCCAGCGCCGTCACCCCCGCGCGCAGCGGCAACGGACCCTCCCAAGCACGCGTGCTCCCCACCACCTGGAAGGGACTGCCCTCCAGCTCCAACATCGGATGCGGCTTCGTGAAGTGCAGCGTCGGAGGCAGCGTGCGGTGCTCCATTGACAGCACCGTCTTGATCACCCCCGCCACGCCCGCCGCCGCGTCCAGGTGCCCGAAGTTGCTCTTCACCGCGCCCAGACCACACGCACCCGGAGGAGCCCCCTGGAACACCTGCTTGAGCGCCGCGACCTCAATCGGATCCCCCAACGCCGTCGCCGTCCCGTGCGCTTCCACATAGGACACGTCCGAAGGCGCCACCCCCGCCACCGACAGCGCCTCGCGGATGACCGCCGCCTGCCCCTGCACCGAAGGCGCCGCGAACCCCGTCTTCGCGCCCCCGTCGTTGTTCAGCGCCGTGCCCAGCACGATGGCGCGGATGCTGTCCCGGTCCGCCACCGCGTCCGCCAGCCGCTTGAGCACCAGCATCCCCACGCCATTGCCCACCGCCGTGCCCGCCGCGTTCACATCGAACGGCCGGCAGCGCCCATCCGGCGCCAGGATGCCGCCCTCCTGGTTGCGATGCGCCCCCAGCTGCGGCGTGCGGATGGACACGCCCCCCGCGAGCGCCAGGTCGCACTCGCCAGCGAGCAGCGACTGACAGGCCAGGTGCAACGCCACCAACGACGTGGAACACGCCGTCTGCACCGTCATCGCCGGCCCCGTCAGGTCCAGCTCGTACGACACCCGCGTGGCGAGGAAGTCCCCGGAGAGCCCCAGCGCCCCCGCCAACCCCGCGGCCACGTCC
>NZ_RAWF01000022.1:0-54795 GCF_003612075.1 Corallococcus sp. CA041A | reverse complement strand
GGGGCGCGACAAGGGCCGTGGACTCGTCCTTGGGGGCGCTCCGGGTGGTCGCCGTGGCCTGCGGCTTGAGCTCGTTGCGCGCCGACACGCCCTGCGCCGGCTCCATGGAGGAGCACGCGCTCACGAGGCTGGCGCAGAGGAGGGCACCACTGACGAAGGACACGCGGCGCTTCGAGAAGAAAGGGGACATGGGCGGCTCCGGGACGACGGGAGGAAGTCAGCGTGCCCCTGGAAACGGCCGACCTCCGGAATGGGTTTATCCGGTGAATTTTTCCCGGACCCAGGCGTGGGCCGCGCTTGCGTGGGGGGACCCCTTTTGCGACGGTCCCCGGCCATGGAGACGACACGACCGTTCCGGATTCTGGGCATCCAGCAGATCGCCATCGGGGGGCTGGACAAGGGCGCCCTGCGCAAGCTGTGGGTGGACACGCTGGGCCTGACGGCCCACGGCACCTACCGCAGCGAGAAGGAGAACGTGGACGAGGACATCGTCGTGGCGGGCGCGGGCCCCTTCAAGGTGGAGGTGGACTTGATGCAGCCCGTCAATCCCGACGGCCGTCCCAAGGTGCACGACCCGGCGCTCAACCACGTGGGTCTGTGGGTGGACGACCTGGCGGTGGCCGTCAAGTGGCTGGAAGGGCAGGGCATGCGCTTCACGCCCGGCGGCATCCGCAAGGGCGCCGCGGGCTTCGACGTGTGCTTCATCCACCCGAAGGCCAGCGATCAGTTCCCGCTGAGCGGCGAGGGCGTGCTGATTGAGCTGGTGCAGGCCCCGCCGGAGATCATCCGCGCCTTCGAACAGGCCGCAGCCAGCGCGGCGCACTGAGCAGCCACTGTCCGGCGCGCGCGAAGGCCTTCTTCACCGCGCGCTCCACCGGATCCCACGCGACGCACAACACGTACGTGCACGCGATGAGCAGCGCGAGCAGGCCGGAGAACTTCAGCCACCCACTGGAGTCGCCCCACAGCTTCTGGAACGAGAAGACGCCGAAGACGCGGTAGTACAGCAGCATCTCGTGGAAGAAGTACGCGGACAGCGACGCGGTGCCGAACACCTCCAGGAAGCGGCGGGCGCGCGAGGGCTTCGCGTCCGGCGCCATCCGTCCCTCCACCCACAGCAACACGAGCAGCACCGCGCAGACCCACATGAAGCGGGTGGCGGAGTTGGACGGGTTGGTGACGAAGAAGCGGTGCGGCGGATAGAGGTCGTTGAGCACGCGCGGCATCAGCGTGCCCAGAAGGCCCAGCGCGATGAGGAAGCCCAGGGCCCGCGCCAGGCCCTTGCGGCCCCACGCCCCCGCGATGCAGCCCGCGAAGGCGCCCAGCCACGCGAAGCCCACCCACGGCACCAGCGGGAAGGGGGCCCAGTTGGACTTGCGCAGGAACGATGCCCAGGGCTCTCCCGCGGCGTCGCTGAAGGGCGCCAGCGCGAACGCCACCATCGCCAGGACGAAAGCGGTGCCCGCGAGCACGCGCGGGCGCGGGGCGAGCAGCGCGGCCATGGGCAGGGTGAGCAGCAGGCACAGTCCCACGCAGTGGAGGATGTCCAGGCGAAGCAGCCACACGGGCTCGGAGCGGATGGGGAACCACACCCAGTTAACGAGCGCGGCGACGGCGAACACCTCCGTGATGCGGCGCAGGTTGCGGCGCACGCGCTCGTTCAGCACACCCGAGGCGGAGCTGCGCACCATGAGCAGCGCCAGCGCGAACCCGGCGGAGAAGATGAACGCGGGGGCCACCAGCCCGTCCACCTTGAGCAGCCGTCCGGTCCACACGCTCTTGCGCAGCTCGGGGGTGAGCAGCACGAGCGCATGGGTCTGGATCATCACGAGGACGGAGAGGCCGCGCAGCCAGTCGATGGCGCGCACGCGCTCGCGGGAGACGGGGGCGGCGGGGGGCAGGGTACTCACGGGGGGCGCTACCCTACGTCGGTCCCGCGAGCGGTTGCACGCGCCCGCGGGACCGGAAACTCGTTGGACTACCAGCTGACGGCGTCGAGGTAGACCGTGCCCTTCCACGTGCCCGTCGTCTGGAACTCCACGCCCAGTTGGTACAGCGGGGTGGTGGAGCCGGAGGGCAGCTTCACGGTGATGGCGTTCCACGCGCCGGCCTTGAGGCTGCCGACGGCAATCCAGTTGCCCGTCCATCGCCAGTTCGCGGAGGCGCCTTCCAGGGTGTACGGCTGGACGCCGGTGATCTTGCTGCCGGTGGGCAGCCACAGCTGGAACGTCACCGTCTTGCCGGACGGCACGGCCGCGTTGGCCACGGCCACGGTGCCCTTGCCGGACGTGCCGTTGAAGGGCACGGCCAGCGAACGGGTGCCCGCGGAGGCCTTGGCGGTGGTGGTGCTCACGGCGGACAGCGCGGCGCCGCTGGCGCTCCAGCCCTGCGCGTTGGACTCGAAGCCGTACTTCGACGGGTCGGCCGGGGTGCCCGCGTCGGAGGTGCCGGTGCCGCCATCCGTGCCGGCATCCGGACGCGTGCCGCCGTCCACGCCGCCGTCGGTGCCGGCATCCGGACGCGTGCCGCCGTCGGGAGTGCCCGCGTCGACCGGCGGGGTGCCGGCGTCCACGGTGCCTCCATCGGTGGATCCGCCGCCGCCCGGGGGCGGAAGCGTGGTGCCGGCCGCGGGCAGGCTCAGTCCGCCCGCGTTGAGGAACGTGCCCGCGCGCTGCTTCAGGTACGGCTGGCCGTCGGTGCCCTGGTCGTTCTGGTAGGAACTCTGGCCGCCCGCGCCCGCGCCGTACATCAGGGCGACGACGCCTACGTTGGCGAACTTGCGCCGGTGCGCGTCACCGCTCGTGCCGAAGAAGTACTCGGTGCGGTTGTCCTTGTAGCCCTGGCGCGCCCCGCCGCTGTTGTTGATGTTGAGGTGGTTGGAGTTGCCCAGCGGGATCTGCCACAGCATCCAGCGCTTGCCGGAGGTCTGATTCCAGAGGCGCAGCCACTCCGCGTAGCGGTTGTACGAGCGCGACGTGAGCGACGCCGCATCGCTCATGTCCCAGGTGTGATCCGCGCCCTGCGTGAGCCGGTAGAAGTCCGCGTCGCGATCCAGCGGATCGCCCACGACCACGTCGTAGGTGGCGCCGGTGACGTTGGTGCCCAGGCCCAGCGGCTTGAGGAAGTTGACGACCTTGTCCACCTCCGGCTGGAGCGGATCCGTGAGCGAGTTGAACGCGATGTCCTTGCCGCTGGCCCACGCGGAGATGTGCAGGCCCAGCACGACGTTGTTCGCGCCCACGGCCTTGCGCAGCTGGAGGAACGCCAGGCTCCACCCGGCGACGGTGTTGGGCAGGCCCGCGAGCTCCGGCATCCCCGAGGAGGCGATGGCCGCGGGGGCGTTGGGGTTGGAGGCCGTCTGGAACTGGAGGAAGCCGACCGCGTCCGGCTCCACGTGGAGGATGACCGGGCTGCCGAAGGCCTTCGCGCGCTGGAGGAGCAGCTTCACGTCCTCGAAGTAGCTGCGCATGGTGGAGGCGTTCTTCAGCTTCGCGAGCGTCTCGCTCTCGCCACCGCCCGGCTCACCGAAGAGCTGGTAGTAGGTGACGACGGGGACGTAGCCCTGGGCCTTTGACTCGGTGAAGAAGCTGGCCGCCCAGCTGCCGTCACGGGCGCCGTAGCCCCAGTTGTCCGCCCAGCCCTTGGTGAAGTAGCGGTAGCGCGCGTCCCACGGCACGTTGCTGTCGCGCATCCAGTTCTGGCCGGCCTCCTCGAAGAGGCCCACCATCAAGCGATTCTGGAAGGCCGGGGGCACGGGGCCCTGCACACCCGTGGCGGCCTGGGCGGACAGCGCCCCGAGACACGTCAGCGTCAGCAGCGCCGCGAAAGCGCGTCGAATGGTGTTGGTCATGGAGGCGCTAGTACGCCCAGGCGCCCCCAGTCCTTCCGGTGCCGGCCCGCATCCCCCCTGGACGGCCGCTCACCCTCCACGCCACCGGGCGGGCGCCCTTCGACATCGGATATGGACTCCGGAGGTGGGAGAGTCCCCCCCTGCACGTGCGCCTGCGGCGCTAGCGTGCCCATGTTGGATCACCCGGGCATCTTCCGCGTCGAGGGAATGCAGAAGGCGGAAGGTAACAGCTCGCCGCGCCCCGTCTGGACGGGGCGAGGAGGGGCGAGGCCGGAGCCGGAGGAAGAGAGCCCGTCCTTTGCCGCGACGAGGGAGGAGCCGAAGAAGGAGCGCACACCACGATTGGACTCTCGCCAGGCTGCTACGCAGGACGGAAAGCGCTGGACGTGTTCGCTTGCTCGAAGTGTGGAAACAGGAGATGCGCTCATCCAGCGCGCCTTCGCCGCCCTTTCAAAATGTCTCGAGGAAGGTCTTCATCTCGCGCAGCACCTCGTCATGGTTGGTGAGCCAGACGTAGTGCCGCGCGTGCTCGAGCTTGATGCCCTTCCAGTTCGGCATGCTCATCACGCTCAGCATTTCGGCGTCCCGCTGGAGCGCCCTGGCGCTCAGGGTCCTCAACTTCTCCTGCACGGGAAGGTCCATTTGGGAGAAGCCTGGGAGGTCCTCCGCCCGCCCGGACCGAGGCTGATCCACGTAGAGGAAGAGCACGGCCGCCGTCACGGCCGCGAAGTCCACCTGCGAGAAACCCTTCATCACCCGCTCCTCCGCGTGCGGCCACCTGCGGGCGCGCAGGTAGTGCCCGGTCTTCGGATCGAACTCGTTCGCCTCGTCGATCTCGTGCGCGGGGAACGCTCCTCCGACGTCACGCGCGAGCGCGGCGGCGAGCGCGGCGCGTGAGGCCACGTCCTCGGGAGCGGGCTCGCTCGGAGGAGGCATGGGCAGGACCGAAAGGAGCTCCGCCAGCAGGTCACCGTTGGTCCTCACGTCCAGGTAGACCACCTTCTCCACGCGCTCCGGGTGATGGGTTGCCACCCAGGTGAGCTCTGGCCCGGCGGCGGAGTGGCCCACGAATGACGCCTTCGCGATTCCCAGCCCCTCCAGCACCCGGACGACGTCCTCGCCCAGGGTGGCGGTGTCGTAGCCCTGCTCGGGCCAGCTCGACGAGCCAAACCCCCGGCGGGTGACGGCGTAGACGTGATGGGCCGCGGTGAACTCCGGCGCGAAGGTGTCGAACACGTGGCCCGTGTTGCCCAGGCCCGACAGGAAGACGAGCGCGGGTCCCTGGCCTCCGAAGTCGAGCAGCTCGAGCTCGACCCCCTCGGCCACCTTCACCCGCTTCACCTGATGCAACGCGCTGGAGTCGGCAGAAGCCGGGACCGGGACGGACTTCGTCGTCACACAGGCAAACAGCGGCAAGCAGAGGAGGAGGAGTTTTCGCATGGACTGACTCAACTACAGGGAATGCGGAGACCACCAGGGAAGCCCATGGGTAACAGCTCGCCGCGCCCCATCTGGACGGGGCGTGGATGAGCCCCCGCCCGGCTTCGAGGAAGCCGCGGCGGAGCTGGAGAAGACCGTGACGGAAGCGGGGCAGATCCTGGTGGATCTGGGACTCCGGAGCCGCCGTCCTTCGTCGGTTCGTGTGGACGACATCACCACGAGATAGCGGAAGGCTGGGCCGTCATGTGCCCCCCAACGTGGATTGAGGGGCACATCCAGTTTGGCTGTTATGCGACCGAGCTTCGGGGCACGGTGTCCTCGATGCGCCGCAGGCATGCGGTTACGTGCCGCGCCATGGCCTCGACGTTCGGCGGTTCGATCATCGTCTGGTGATTGCCGGGCACGGGCAGCACCTCCAGTCCGTGCCGCACGAGCATCTGCCACGGCTGTTCCGGGTGCAGCGGATGGGGTGGCACGTGGACCTGGGCCTTCAGGTATGTGGCCGCGCCCTCGTACGGCACGGGCGCGTAGCTGAAGAGGGCGCGCATGTGGGCCTTCCACACGTCCAGGAAGATCTCCAGGTCGCGCAGCGAATACGAGTCCGGCACGGTCGCGCCTTCGCGCGCCTGGCGCAGCACCTCCTTCATCTGCTCGTGCGGAGGCATCGCGCGCAGGCGCTGGGCGAGCGTCGGTGTGTCATCTCCGAACATGGCCGCGAGCAGCGCGGCGTCGTCCTCGAACTGCGTCGGCATCTGACCCGGGCCGGGCGTGTCGAGGAAGACGAGCAGCTCCGGAGGAACGCCCAGCTTGAGCATGCGCTGGGCCATCTCATAGACGATGGTGCCGCCCATGGAGAGGCCCACGAGGTAGTAGGGCCCCTGGGGCTGCCACTGGAGCATCAAGTTCAGGTGATGTGACGCGAGCGCCTCGATGCTCGTGAGGGGCGGGCACTCGCCATTCACGCCGGGGGCCTGGAAGCCGTACACCGTGCGGTCGGGGCCGAGCGCCCGCACGAGGTCCTGGTAGCAGAACACCGTGCCGCCCACCGGATGCATGCACCACAGCGGCGGAAGGTCCGAGCGTCCCTGCTGGAGCTGCACGATGCCTTCCGGGAGCGCGGGGCCTGCTTCGGCCACTGGTGCATCCGGCGTGAGCTTCGCCTGGATCCACTGGGCCATCGCCGCGACCGTTGGACTCTGGAAGAGGACCTGGAGCGGGACCTTGAAGGGGAAGTGCTCCGACAGCTTGGACACGAGCTGCGCCGCGAGCAGCGAGTGGCCGCCCAGGTCGAAGAAGCTCGCGGTGACGCTGATGACCGTGCGACCCAGGACCTCCGCCCAGATGTCCGCGATCTGTTGTTCCAGCGGCGTGCGAGGCATCACGCCGGCCTCCTCCGTGTCCGTGGTGTCGGAAGGACGGGGCAGGGCGCGGCGGTCCACCTTGCCGTTCGCGTTGAGCGGCAGTGCGTCCATCAGCACGAACGCGGAAGGGACCATGTGGCTGGGGAGCGAAGCCTGGACGTGAGAACGCAGGTCGCTGGCCGTCACCGTGTCGCGGTACGTGACGTAGGCGACCAGCCGCTTGTCACCAGGCGAATCCTCGCGCACGAGCACCAACACTTCGCGCACGGCCGGGTGCTGGCGCAGCACGGCTTCGATCTCCCCGGGCTCGATGCGGAAGCCGCGCACCTTGACCTGGTGGTCACGGCGTCCCACGAAGTCGAGCGCACCGTCGTGGCGCTGACGGACGAGGTCGCCAGTGCGGTAGAGCCGGGCTCCTGGAGTAGCGGCGAAGGGGTGGGGCACGAAGGCGGTGGCCGTGAGGTCGGGCCGCTCCCAGTAGCCCCAGGCCAGGCCGTCACCGCCGACGAACAACTCACCGACGATGCCCGGTGCCACCGGGTGCAGGTGCGCGTCCAGCACGTAGGCCGTGCTGTTGGAGAGGGGCTTGCCAATGGGCACCGTGCCTGTGACGGACTCCATGACGAGATGCCACGTGCTGAACGTGGTGTTCTCCGTGGGGCCGTAGACGTGCACCAGCCTGCGAGGCCCACCGTGTTCGCGCAGCCGGTTCACGCAAGCCGGGTCCGAGGCCTCGCCGCCGAAGAGGAGCGTGGACAGGCCGTTGAAGGCCGTGGGCTCCATCCGGGCGACGTGGTTGAAGAGGGCCGTGGTGAGGAACAGGGCGGTGATGCGCTCGTCCCGCAGGCCCCGGGCCAGCGTCGCGGGATCGATGATGTCTTCCTTCGAGAACAGGACGAGCGTCGCGCCGTTGAGCAGCGCACCCCACACCTCGAAGGTCGAGGCGTCGAAGGACACCGTCGCGGCCTGGGCCACGCGGTCGCCTGGACCGAAGGGGATGTAGTCCGGATCCATCACCAGCCGCATCACGGCCTGATGCGGAACGCAGACGCCCTTGGGCCGGCCCGTGGAACCGGATGTGTAGATGACGTACGCAGGCTCCAGGGGATGGAAGCGCGTCGCATCGTAGGGCGAGCCGGACTGCGCGGGGGCCTCCAACGCATCGATGCGGATGGGTCCCACGCTGTCTGAAGTGAACCGGATCGAGGATGTCGTGCCCGTGATGATCCGATGCACCTTCGCATCGGAGATCATGAGGGCCAGTCGATCCACCGGGTAGTCCGGATCCAACGGCACGTAGGCGCCACCCGCCTTGAGCACGGCGACGAGCGCCACGATGAGGTCGATGGAGCGCGGCAGGCACACGCCCACGCGGGGCGCATCCGGCCCGATGCCCTGCGCCTTGAGCGTCCACGCGAGCTGATTGGCGCGGGCGTCCAGCTCCGCGTAGGTGAGCGATTGGGCGCCATGCCGCACGGCGATGGCCTCCGGGCGCGTGGCCACCTGGGCTTCGAAGGCCTGCACCAGGGAGCTGTCCCTCGGATAGGGCCGGCTCGTCTCGTTCCATTCCGTGAGGACCTGCTGGCGCTCTGCTTCGGACAGCCAGGGCAGGTCATGGATGGCGGCATCGGGCTGGTGCAGCGCGCCTTCGAGGATGCGACGGAAGTGGTCCGCCATCCGTTCGAGGGCGCGGGGCTCGAACAGCGAGGTCGCGTACTCGAGCGTGCCGCTGATTCCTTCCTGAGTTTCGGTCAGGGCCAGGGTGAGGTCGAACTTGGAGGTCGGGGTCTGGAACTCCAGCGCCTGGACCTGGAGACCCGGAAGCTGGGGCGGTGTCCCGGGCGCGTTCTGCAAGGTGAACATCACCTGCACCAGCGGCCCGTGGCTCAGGGCGCGTTCGACGTGCAGTTCCTCGACGAGCTTTTCAAACGGCAGTTCCTGATGCGCGTACGCGCCCAGCGCCCGGTCCCGCACCTGCCGCAGCACTTCACGGAACGACGCACCGTCGCGCAGGTGGGCCCGCAGCGGCAGCGTGTTGACGAAGAAGCCGATGAGGCCTTCCACCTCCTCGCGGGTGCGGTTGGCGATGGGCGTGCCGACGATGAAGTCCCGCTGCCCGCTGTAGCGCGACAGCAGCAACTGGAAGCCCGCCATCAACGTCATGAACAGCGTGGCTCCTTCCTGGCGGCCCAGGCCCGTCAGTGCGTCGAGCACGGTGCGGGGGAGGGTGAACTCGTGGGTGGAGCCCGCGAACTGCTGCACGGTCGGACGAGGATGGTCGGTGGGCAGCTCCAGGACGTGCGGCGCGTCCGCCAAGTGCTGCTTCCAGAAGTCGAGCTGCCGCTGGAGCACCTCACCCTGGAGCCAATGGCGCTGCCACGCCGCGTAGTCCGCGTACTGCACGGGCAGGGCCGCCAGGTCCGAGGCCCGGCCTGCGTGATGCGCCTGATATCCGGCGGACAGCTCGCGGTAGAGCACGCCCATCGACCAGCCGTCGGACACGATGTGATGCAGGTTGAGCAGCAGCACATGGTGTCCAGCGCCCTCGCGTACCAGGAGGGCGCGGAACAGCGGGCCCTCCGCGAGGTCGAAGGGTGTCTCCGCGTCCTCGCGCAGCAGGGCTTCCGCCTCGGTCCTGGAGGATGCTTCGACCCGGCGAAGGGACACGGGCATCCGGGGGAGGATGCGCTGCACGGGGACTCCTTCCCCCGGGAACACCGTGCGCAGGGATTCGTGCCGGTCCACCAATGCCTGGAGCGCATGCTCCATCGCGTCCACGTTCAGCGTGCCTTCCAGCCGCAGCACCATGGGCATGTTGTACGCGGCCCGGTCCGAGTGGAACTGGTTGAGGAACCAGAGCCGCTCCTGCGCGAACGACAGGGGCGGCGGTCCCTCGCGCTGCCAGGTCCGGAGCGCGGGGCCGGACAGGGACGGGTCCTGCGTGCGGCCTTCCAACGCGCGTGCCATGCCTTCGATGGTCGGGAACTCGAAGAGGGTCCGCACAGGGACAGGAATGCCCAGCGCCTGTGAGGTCCGGGAGACGATCTGCGTGGCCAGCAGCGAATGCCCACCCAGGTCGAAGAAGTTCGCATCGACGGGGACGTGAGCGCGCTGGAGCACCGCGCACCAGATGGCGCTCAACGTCTGTTCCAGGGCAGTCAGGGCCCGTGTGCCTTCCGTTGCCGGCGCCTCGTTGTCTGGCTCTGGCAGCGCACGGCGGTCCACCTTCCCATTGGGCGTCATGGGCAGCGCGTCCAGCAGCACGAACGCGGAGGGGACCATGTGACTGGGAAGCGAAGCCTGGACGTGAGAACGCAGGTCGCTGGCCGTCACCGCGTCGCGGAAGGTGACGTAGGAGACCAATCGCTTGTCACCGGGCGAGTCCTCACGCACGAGCACCAGCGCTTCGCGCACGGCAGGGTGCTGGCGCAGGACGGCTTCGATCTCTCCGGGCTCTATGCGGAAGCCGCGCACCTTGACCTGGTGGTCGCGGCGTCCCACGAAGTCGAAGGCACCGTCGTAGCGCTGACGGACGAGGTCGCCGGTGCGGTAGAGCCGGGCACCCGGCGTGGAGGCGAAGGGGTGGGGGATGAAGGCGGTGGCGGTGAGGTCGGGCCGCTCCCAGTAGCCCCACGCGAGGCCGTCACCGCCGACGAACAGCTCACCGACGATGCCCGGCGCCACCGGATGCAGGTGCGCGTCCAACACGTAGGCCGTGCTGTTGGAGACCGGGCGGCCGATGGGCACCGTCACCGCATCGGGTTCGACGTGTGTCGGAGAGAACCACGTGCTGTACGCGGAGTTCTCCGTGGGGCCGTAGGCGTGAACGATGTGCTCCGGCGCGCTGTCGGAGAGGATGGCGCGGATGCAGGCCGGGTCCGCGGCCTCGCCACCGAAGAGGAGCCACCGAAGGCCCTTCAGCAGCGACGGGTCGGTGCGCGCGACGTGGTGGAGCAGCGCAGTGGTCAGGAACAGGACCGTGATGCCTTCTTCGTGGACCCGCCTTGCGAGCACGGTGGGCTCGATGACCTCTTCCTTCGACAGGAGGACCAGCGTCGCGCCGTTGAGCAGTGCGCTCCATAGCTCGAACGTCGAGGCATCGAAGGCGACCGTGGACGTCTGGGCCACGCGATCCTCGGGACGCAGTTGGATGAAGTCCGGATCGAGGACCAGACGGGCGACGCCCCGGTGCGGAATGCACACGCCCTTGGGCCGGCCCGTGGAGCCGGACGTGTAGATGATGTGCGCCAGGTCATCCCCCGTGCAGACATCCGGAGGCGCATGGCGTTCCATCCCCGCCGGGAGCGCATCCAGCCGCAGGACCGTCCACGGCCCTTCGGGGACCTGACCCGCGAGCGCTGATTCGGTGACGACCGCGACGAGCCGCGCATCCGTGGCCATGAAGGCCAGGCGGTCCGCCGGGTAGTCCGGGTCCAGCGGCACGTAGGCACCCCCTGCCTTGAGGATGGCGACCAGCGACACGACGAGGTCGATGGAGCGCGGCAGGCACACGCCGACACGCGGTGCATCCCGTCCGACGCCCTGGGCCTTGAGCGCCCACGCGAGCGGATTGGCGCGAGCGTCCAGCTCCGCGTAGGTGAGCGCAGCCGAACCGTGACGCACGGCGAGGGCATCCGGGCGCGCGGCCACCTGCGCGTGGAATGCACGCACGAGCGAGGCGTCGCGCGGGTAGGGCCGTGCGGTGTCGTTCCAGGTGGCAAGGACCTGCTGCCGCTCGCCTTCGGACAGCCAGGGCAGGGCATGGATGGCCGCATCGGGCTGATGCAGCACCCCTTCGAGCAGGCGGTGGAAATGCCCGGCCATCCGCTCGATGGTGCGGGGCTCGAACAGCGCGCTCGCGTATTCGAGGACGCCGGAGAGCCCGTCGCCGGTCTCCTCCAGCATCAGGCTGAGGTCGAACTTGGACGTCTGAAGCGACAGCTCCAACGCCTGGACCTGGAGGCCCGGGAGCTGGGGCAGGGTGCCAGGGGCGTTCTGCAGGGCGAACATCACCTGCACCAGCGGCCCGTGGCTCAAGGAGCGTTCGACGTGCAGTTCCTCGACGAGCTTTTCAAACGGCAGTTCCTGATGCGCGTACGCCCCCAGGGCCCGAGCCCGCACCTGACCCAGCACTTCACGGAACGACGCGCCGTCGCGCAGGTGGGCCCGCAGCGGCAGCGTGTTGACGAAGAAGCCGATGAGGCCTTCCAGCTCCTCCCGCGTGCGGTTGGCGATGGGGGTGCCGACGATGAAGTCCCGCTGTCCGCTGTAGCGCGACAGCAGCACCTGGAAGCCCGCCAGCAGCGTCATGTACAGCGTGGCCCCTTCCTCGCGGGCCAGGGCCTCCAGCGACTGACGAAGAGTGGAGGGCAGCGTGAAACGGAATGAGGCGCCGTCGAAGCGCTGCACCGCGGGGCGCGGACGGTCCACGGACAGCTCCAGGACATGCGGCGCGTCCGCGAGCTGCTGCTTCCAGAAATCGAGCTGCTCCTGGAGCACGTCACCCTGGAGCCACTGGCGCTGCCATGCCGCGTAGTCCGCGTACTGCACGGGCAGCGGTGACCGTCGTGGCGACTGGCCCTGGAGACGCGCGCGGTACTCGTCGGACAGCTCGCGGTAGAGCACGCCCAACGACCAGCCATCGGACACGATGTGATGCAGGTTGAGAACCAGCACCGAGCACGTGCCTTCGAGCTGGAGCAGGAGCACCCGGAACAGAGGTCCCCGCGCGAGGTCGAAGGTCTGGTCCGCCTCCTGCCGCAGACGAGCCTGGACCCGCGAGTCCTCCGGTCCCGGCGCGTCGAGCCGCTGGACCTCCAGCGTCAGGACCGGCACCTCGGCGATGTGTTGCGTGGGGCGGTCGCCTTCCGGGAACGTAGTGCGAAGGGACTCGTGTCTCTGCACGAGCGCTTCCAGGCTGGCGCGCAGTACCTCGACGTCCAATGGGCCGTCCAGGCGCAGGGCCATGGGCATGTTGTAGACGCCGGGCACGTCGTGCAGTTGGCCCAGGAACCAAAGCCGCTCCTGCGCGAAGGACAGCGGAAGCGGTTCGGATCCGCGAGGCGCCACGGGGATGCGCGAGTCCTCCCGGTGTCCTTGCGCGAGCAGGCCTTCTACGATCCGGACGAACGCCTCCAGACGCGGGGATTCAAAGAGCGCGCGCACGGAGAGCGGCACGCCCAGCGCCTCCCGCACGCGGGACACCACCTGGGTGGCCAGCAGCGAGTGCCCGCCCAGGTCGAAGAAGTGCGAGTTCGCTCCCACTTCGCGCCCGCCCAGCACGGCGGACCAGATGCTGGCGATTCGTGCTTCGAGCGGGGTCCGGGGCGCGATGAAGTCCTCGGTCGCTGAAGCTCCGGGGACAGGCAGTGCGCGCCGGTCGATCTTCCCGTTGGGCGTGAGGGGCAACGACTCCATCACCACGAACGCGCCAGGCACCATGTGGCCCGGGAGCCGTGCCTGGAGGAACTCACGGAGCACCGCGTCCGTGACGTCCGAGGCCGCTACGTAGGCCACCAGCCTGCGGTCGCCCGGCGTGTCCTCGCGCAGCAGCACAAGTGCCTCTCGCGCTGCGGGGTGCTGTCGCAGGGCCGCTTCGACTTCGCCCAATTCGATGCGGAAGCCGCGCAGCTTCACCTGATGGTCACGGCGGCCCACGTACTCCAGGACGCCATCCACCCGCTGACGGACCAGGTCTCCGGTGCGGTAGAGCCGCGCACCGGGCGTGTCACTGAACGGATGGGGGATGAACTTCTCCGCGGTGAGGTCGGGCCGCGCCCAGTACCCGAGCGCCAATCCGTCGCCGCCCACGAACAACTCGCCTACGACACCGGGAGGAACCAGTTGGAGCCGGGCATCGAGCACATACGCCGTGCTGTTGGCGAGCGGCCCACCGATGGGCACGGATTGGACGCTCGCATGCGGCACGCGGTGCCACGTGCTGAAGGACGTGTTCTCCGTGGGGCCGTACCCGTTGAGCAACGCCGTGGGTCCGCCGTGTGAGAGCACCGCGTTGACGCTGGCGACGTCCGCCGCCTCGCCGCCGAAGATCATCCAGGACAGGTGGCTGAAGGCGTCGGGTCGCGAGCGGGCTACGTGGTTGAACAACGCCGTGGCCAGCACCATGTGCGTGACGCGTTCCTCCTGGAGCCTGCGCGCCAGGACGTCCGGGTCGATGATCTCGTCTCGGGCAAACAGGACCAGCGTGGCACCGTTGAGCAGCGCGCCCCAGACTTCCAGCGTGGACAGGTCGAACGCGATGGTCGTGGACTGCGCCATCCGGTCGCCGGGCCCCAACTGCACGTAGTCCGGGTTGAGCACCAGCCGCACCACGCCCTGATGCGGGATGCACACGCCCTTGGGCCGGCCCGTGGATCCGGACGTGTAGATGATGTGCGCCAGATCCACCGGCATCACGGGCTCGGCCGCCGGTGCTTCCACGGCATCCCACGGCACATCCATGCACACGGGCGTCCACGAACCCGAGGGCAACCCGGACGCCAGCGCCTCGTGCGTGACGATGGCGACCAGCCGCGCATCAGTGGCCATGAAAGCGAGCCGCTCGGAAGGATGCTCCGGATCCAGCGGGACGTAGGCGCCGCCCGCCTTGAGGATGGCAACGAGCGACACGATGAGGTCGAGGGAGCGAGGCAGGCACACGCCCACCTGCGGCGTACGCCGTCCCACCCCGAGCGTCCGCAGCCGCCGGGCCAACTGCTCCGCGCGCGCATCCAGCTCCGCGTACGTGAGCGTCACGGCCCCATGGCTCACGGCGACAGCGTCGGGCCGCCGCGCGACCTGGAGCGCGAAGGCGTCCACGATGGACAGCTCCGAAGGGTAGGGGCGCGCCGACGCGTTCCAGTCCTGGAGCGCCCGCCGCTGCTCCAGCTCCGACATGAAGACGGCGTCCCCGGTCCCACGGTCCGGCGCTTCGACGAAGCAACGCAGCACCTGGAGGTAGTGCTCCGTCAGGCGCTCGATGGTGGCCGCATCGAACAGCGCCGTGGCGTACTCGAGCGTGCCCACGAGCCCGTCGCCGGATTCCTCCAGGGCAAGGAACAGGTCGAACTTGGACGTGCGCGTGTCCAGCGTCAGCGGGGTGACGGTGACGTCCGGGAACTCGAGCCGCGACGTGGGCGCGTTCTGGAGCGCGAACAGCACCTGGATGAGGGGCGTCCGGCTCGCCTCGCGTTCGACCTGGAGCGCTTCGACCAGCTTCTCGAAGGGCAGCTGTTGATGGGCATACGCCCCCAGCGCGCGGTCCCGCACCTGCGCGAGGACCTGGAGGAACGAAGGCTCACCCTCGACGCGGGCACGGATGGGCAGCGTATTGACGAAGAAGCCGATGAGCCCCTCCAGCTCCTTCCGCGTGCGGTTCGCGATGGGCGTGCCCACCACGAAGTCCCGCTGCCCGCTGTAGCGCGACAGCAGCACCTGGAACCCGGTGAGCAGGGCCATGAACAACGTGGCTCCCTCACGGCGGGCCAGTGCCTCCAGTTCCCGGTGCAGCCGGGCCGGCACCGTGAAGCGATGGATGTCGCCCGCGAACCCCTGCACCGCGGGACGCGGCCGGTCGGTGGGCAGCTCCAGCACATGGGGCACGTCCGCGAGCTGCCGCTCCCAGAAGCCCAGCTCCCGCTGGAGCACATCGCCCTGGAGCCATTGGCGCTGCCACGCCGCGTAGTCGGGATACTGGAGGGGCAGGGGCTCCAGGTCCCGAGCGCGGTACGCCGCGGACAGCTCCTGATACAGCACGCCGAAGGACCAGCCGTCGGAGACGATGTGGTGCAGGTTGAGCACCAGCACATGCCGCCGCTCCGCTTCACGGATGAGCAGCGCCCGGAACAACGGACCCCGAGCCAGCTCGAAAGGCCGCTCCGCTTCACGCTGCATGCACGCGAGCGTCTCTTCCTCCGAGCCGGTCTCCGCGCGCTCCAGCGTCACGGGCAGGTGCGCGGCGACGTGCTGGAGGGCGGCGCCTTCGCCAGGGAAGGTGGTGCGCAGGGCTTCATGCCGGTCCACCACGGATTGAAGCGCTTGCTCCAACGCGGCCGTGTCCAGCGGCCCGTCCAGCCGGAACGCGAACGGCAGCGAATACAGCGCGGAGCCCGGCATCCACTGGTCCAGGAACCACAGCCGCTGCTGCGCGAACGACAGCTGTTCCCGCGCGGCATCCGTGCGCGGAGGGATGGGGGCCTCGGTGTGCTCCACCGTCGGCGCGGCTTCCTCCAGCGCGGCGGCGAAGTCTCGCAGGATGGGGTTCGCGAACAGCAAACGCAGCGGCACGGGACGCTGGAGCACATCGCACAGCCGGCCGATGGCCTGCGTGGCCAGGAGGGATTGGCCACCCAGCTCGAAGAAGTCCGCCGTGGCGCCGACCGCGTCCATGCGCAGCACGTCCGCCCAGACCCGAGCAACGGTCTGTTCCAGCGCGGTCTCCGGCGCGACGAAGTCCTCCTCGGCTCCAGGGCAGTCGCGCGGATCCGGCAGTGCCTTGCGCTCCACCTTGCCGTTGGCTGTGAGAGGCATCTCGTCCAGGACGACGATGGCCGAAGGCAGCATGTGCGCGGGCAGATGGTCCTTCAGGTGCGCCCGCAGCATCGGCGCCGTCAGGGGCTCCGATGCCGTCACGTACGCCACGAGCCGCCGGTCGCCCGGCACGTCCTCGCGCACCATCACCACGGCCTCCTGCACGGAGGCCTGCAGGCGCAGCGCCGCTTCGATTTCTCCCGGCTCGATGCGGAAGCCGCGCACCTTGACCTGGTGGTCCACGCGTCCCACGAAGTCCACGGCGCCGTCCTCGAGCCGCCGCGCGAGATCCCCCGAGCGATACATGCGCGCGCCCGGTTCGGTGCTGAAGGGATCCGGCAGGAACCGTTCGGCGGTGAGCTCCGGACGCTCCCAATAGCCCCACGCGACGCCGCTGCCTCCCGTGTACAGCTCACCCACGGCGCCCGTGGGCAGCTCACGGCCCTCCGGGTCCAGCACGTACATCCGTGTGCCGGAGATGGCATGGCCAATGGGCGCGGGCTCGGAGCCGAGCGGCGCGCACAGGAGCTGGCAGCTCGTGAACGTCGTGTTCTCCGTGGGGCCGTAGCAGTTGAAGATGCGCGTGCGCGGCAGGGCCTCCAGCGCCCGGCGCGCATGGGGCAGCGACATCACCTCACCCCCCGTGTAGAGCTGACGCAGCGTCTCCGTGCCCGGCAGGCCCCGGTCCACCAGCGTGTTGAACAGGCCGGTGGTGAGGAACGCCGTCGTCACGCGCTCTTCGCGCAGGAAGTCTCCCAGCTCGTCCAGCGCGGAGGCTCCACGCGAGAACACCGCCACACGGCCGCCGTTGAGCAGCGGACCCCAGAGCTCGAACGTGGACGCGTCGAAGGCCACCGGGGCCAGTTGCAACAGCACTTCATCCGCGCCCAGGTGGACGTAGTCCGCATCCAGCACCAGCCGCAGCACGCCCCGGTGGGGCACGCACACGCCCTTGGGACGGCCCGTGGATCCGGACGTGAAGACGACATAGGCCAGGTCGTCCTCCACGACGTCGCGCGCGACGGGCCCGTCGCTGAAGGCCGCCAACGCATCCGCGTCCGTGTCCAGTCGGAGCGTGTGCCAGTCCCCCGACGGCAGGTGCGACTCCAGCCCGGAATGCGTGACGATGATCCGCACGCGCGAGTCCGTGGCCATGAAGGCCAGCCGCTCCGAGGGGTATTCCGGATCCAGTGGGACGTACGCTCCGCCCGCCTTGAGGATGCCGATCAGCGTGACGATGAGGTCCACTGAGCGCGGCAGGCATACGCCCACCTGTGGCCGTTCGCGGCCCACGCCCCGTGCCTTCAACCATCCCGCGAGCCGGTTTGCTCGCGCATCCAGTTCCGCGTACGTGAGCTGCTGTCCGTCACAGCGGACGGCGATGGCCTGGGGACGGAGCACGGCCTGGGCCTCGAAGGCCCCAGCGATGTTCCGTGGAGCCAGACCCCGTGGGGAGACGGGGGCGTCGACGGTGTCGGTCATGTCGACGCGCCACCCCCGACAAAGGGGGTGGTGAACTCAGGACCGCCCGGGGGAACGCAGGCGGGTCAAACAGGGGCGGCGCGTGTCTCGGATTAAGAGACCCTGAGGCAGTGCACGCAAAAAATTGGCGACACGTGACACCCTGACGCGGTGCTCTCACTCGTGTCTGCCATTTATTCCGTGATCGCTGTCATTTCACGGAGGGCAGATCAATCCGGGTTCAATTGCATCCACATCCTGGAGCGCGAGCAGACACGTGAGCGCGTCCGGATCCACGGAGTCCATCAGGTACGTGCGGCGCCACAGCAGCGCGGCGAAGCGCTTGGGCAGTTGTGAGTCCGGAGCGACGAGCGCGCGGCGCACGCCGTTGCTGCCCACCGCGGCCTGTGCCTGCGCGGCCTCCAGCTTCGCGACCTCGTCGGGGCAGCCTTCCGGGCAGTTGTAGAGGAACACCGCGTGGCCGTGCTCCAGGTTGTGGATCCACGAACAGCGCGGCTGCTCCGTGTCGAAGCTGCGGCACGACAGCCACGTGGGGCAGTGCAGGCCGGAGTTGGGCGGGTTCTCACCGTTGCCACACGCGGTGCTGCTGCACGAACTCACGTGACTGGCCGACGACGTGTCCGACAGCGGGAACGAATACTGCTCGCAGGCTTCGCCACCGGGGTTGGGTGGATCATCGTTCGTTGAACCGCAGGCGAGGCACAGCGAGAAGAGGAGGGCGGAGAGGGCGCGAGGCATTCACGCCGTCATATCGCAACGGCCCTGAGCGCCTCACCCCGGCGCCACGCCACGCCGCTCCACGTCCCGGTCGCTCAGCCCCCGGAAGCCCAATGCATCCATCAGGCGCAGGAAGTCCGCGGGTGGCATGCTGCCGCCCGTGGCCCGCGAATGGCCGTGCGCGAACGAGCTTCCCATCGGCGGAAGGTCCAGGTCCCGCAGCAGCGCGAGCAGGTCCACCGGCGCGCGGCTTCGCAGCACGAAGTTCACGCGGCCGGGCAGGTAGCCCGTGTTGGCGGCGACGACGATGTGGTCCGGCAACAGATGTACCCAGCGCATGGCCACCAGCGGGTGCACCTGCGCCTCGGAGCTGAACAACAGGAGCGCCAGGTTGCCCGCGAAGCGCGGCGGCGTCTTCGCGCACCGGGCAACCTCGCGTTGCACCTCCAGGCGACAGTCGCGCAGCGCGTCCACGCCGGGCACGCGTCCCTCCGCGATGTCCGTCGCGTTGCCCGCGCGCAAGAGCACCTGCATCGCCAGTGGCGCCGCGAGCCGGCTGGAACGACGGGCAGCGTTGAGCAGCGCCACCGCCTCTGTGATGGACGAACGCTTCGCCCGCCGCAGCGCGTCCTTGAGGAACGGCATCGGCGCGTCCACGCCCAGGTCCGCCACTGTCCCCAGCACCGCCAGCCACTCCAGCGGACCGGGCACGACGAACGACGACGTGAGCACGTACGTGAGCAGGCTCGTGTTCGCAACGGGCGCATGGCCGTAGGCGGTGAGCACCTTCGCGCCGGGTGGGAATGCCTCCGACGCGTGATGATCCACCACCAGCGTGGGCACCCCGGGCAAGAGCGGCTCCGCGCGGCTGCCCATGTCCAGCACCACCAGCGCCTCCGTGGAGGAGGCTCCCAGTCGCTCCAGGAAGCCCGGGTGGTGGACGTCCTCTCCCTTGCCCGGCAGGCGCGCTGTCGGCCGGGCCCCCAGGGACTGAAGCGCGCGGAGCATCAGCACTCCGGAGGTGAGCCCGTCCACGTCCGTGTGTGGAACGACGAGCACATGCTTGTCCCGGCACGCTTCCAGGAACTCGCGCGCCTGGTCCATCGCAGCCTCTGGCGCCGGCCAGTGCGCGTCCTTTGTGTGTCCCAGAAGCATGAATCAAAGCTGTCACTGCCTGTAGCGGCACGGCAGGGCGCGCCCGTCGTGGCTGGTTGCCCTCCGGACGGCCCCCCCGGGTCCAGTCATGCGGCGCGTACGTGATGACCGGGCGCGGCATCCACCCGCGATGTCAGCGCTCGCGGACGGCCTGACTTCGCGGGTGCGAGGGCAGGGCACTTCCCATAGTGTCCGCGCCCATGACCCGCACTCCCCAGTCCTTGATGCGCGCGGCCCTGGCCGCCCTGTCGCTCGCGGCGCCCGCCGCCAGCGCGCAGACGACGCCCGCTCCGGTCGCGAAGGCCACGCCCGCTCCGGCCGCGAAGGCCACGCCCGCGGAGGCGAAGCAGTTCGCCGAGAAGCTCAACGCGGACCTGAAGCAGCTCTGGACCCGTCAGGCCACCGCCGAGTGGATCAAGAGCACGTACATCACCGACGACACGGAGCGGAACGCCGCCTCCGTCAACGAAGAGGTGATGGCCTACGTCAACAACGCCATCAAGGACTCGCGCCGCTTCGACGGGCTGAAGCTGGACGCGGACACCGCGCGCATGCTGCACCTGCTGCGCGTGTCCCAGACGCTGCCCGCCCCGGCCAACGCCGCGCAGCGCTCGGAGCTGGCCTCCACCGCCGCGAAGCTGGAGGGCCTCTACGGAAAGGGCAAGTACTGCGGCAAGGACGGCAAGGGGAAGTGCCGCGACCTGGAGGAGCTGTCCGACGTCATGGCGGAGAGCCGCAACGCGGACGCGCTGCTGGACGCGTGGACCGGCTGGCACGCCATCAGCCGCCCCATGCGCCCGCTCTACACGCAGCTGGTGAACCTCTCCAACTCGGGCGCGAAGGACATCGGCTTCAACGACCTGGGCACGCTGTGGCGGTCGTCCTACGACATGACCCCGGCGGAGTTCGAGAAGGAGGCGCAGCGGCTCTGGGGCCAGGTCAAGCCCATGTACGACGAGCTGCACTGCTACGTGCGCGGCCGGCTCGCGAAGCAGTACGGCGAGGCCGCGGTGCCCGCCGGCAAGCCCATCCCCGCGCACCTGCTGGGCAACATGTGGGCGCAGGAGTGGAACAACATCTACCCGCTGGTGGAGCCGTTCCCCGGTCAGGCCAGCCTGGACGTGGACAGCGCCCTGGTGAAGCAGGGCTACGACGCGGAGAAGATGGTCAAGCTGGGGGAGAAGTTCTTCACCTCGCTGGGCCTCAAGCCGCTGCCGCAGACCTTCTGGGAGCGCTCGCAGTTCACCAAGCCGAAGGACCGCGACGTCGTCTGCCACGCGTCCGCCTGGGACGTGACGTACGACAACGACCTGCGCATCAAGATGTGCATCAAGCCCACCGAGGAGGACCTGGTCACCATCCACCACGAGCTGGGCCACGACTACTACTACACGTACTACTACAAGCTCCCCGTCCTCTTTCAGGCCGGCGCCAACGACGGCTTCCACGAGGCCATTGGCGACGCGCTCACGCTCTCCATCACCCCGGCCTACCTCCAGCAGGCGGGCCTGCTCAACGCGGTGGAGAAGAACGACAAGAACGTCATCAACCTCCAGCTGAAGGACGCGCTGGAGAAGGTGGCCTTCCTGCCCTTCGGCCTGCTGGTGGATCAGTGGCGGTGGGACGTGTTCAGCGGGAAGGTGAAGCCGGCGGACTACAACAAGAGCTGGTGGGCGATGCGCACGAAGTACCAGGGCATCGCCGCGCCGGTGGCCCGCACGGAGCAGGACTTCGACGCCGGCGCCAAGTACCACGTGCCCGCCAACGTGCCGTACACGCGCTACTTCCTCGCGCGGATCCTCCAGTTCCAGTTCCACAAGGCGCTGTGCGAAGCGGCCGGCATCACGGGCCCCCTCAACGAGTGCTCCATCTACGGCAACAAGGCCGCGGGCGCGCGCCTGCAGGCCATGCTGGAGCTGGGCGCGAGCAAGCCGTGGCCGGATGCGTTGTCCGCCATGACGGGCACCCGCCAGATGGATGCCACGCCGATGCTGGAGTACTTCGCCCCGCTGCGTCGCTGGCTCCAGGAGCAGAACAAGGGCCAGAAGTGCGGGTGGTGACGTTTACCTGGTGATGTTTCCAGGGAGTGGACTTCGCCTGGGACGGGCGCTTAGGCTAGCGCCCGTCTTGTAGGGTCGAACTCTGTAGGACCGGACGGCGACTCTTCCTGTCCGCGATGAAAGAAGAACAGCAAATGGCGACTGGTACCGTGAAGTGGTTCAACGACGCGAAGGGCTTCGGCTTCATCACGCAGGACGGCGGGGGCGAGGACGTGTTCTGCCACCACACCGCCATCAACATGGACGGCTTCCGCACCCTGGCCGAGGGCCAGAAGGTGGAGTTCGAAGTCACCAAGGGCCCCAAGGGCCTGCAGGCGCAGAACGTCCGCGCCGCCGCCTGAGCCTGACCGTTTCCTGATTCACCCAAGAAGGTCCGACTCTCACCGGGTCGGGCCTTCTGTATTTTCCGGAGCCCGCATGTCCGCCCCCACGTTCCGCCTGCGCATCCTCCCCCTCGTCGCCGCCCTCGGGTGCGCCACGTCCTCCACCTCCACGGCCCCCACGCCGCCGGCCACCACCACCGCGTCGGCGCCCGTGTCGAAGGCGTCGCTGGCCGCGCTCAAGCAGGAGCTGGTGAAGCAGCACGGCGAGGCGCAGCGCGCCCGCATCGAGCGGGGCGTGGATCAGGTGGCCGCGCTGTGGCGCCCGGAGGACGGGGACCTGGCGGCCTTCGTACGCGAGCAGTTCCTGCCCACGGGCCCCCAGCTGGACGCGACGTTCACGCGCTTTGAAGGACTGTTCGAACAGTTCGACGGCCACATGAACGAGCTGGGCCGCGAGCTCCAGTGGTTCACGGACCTGGACCTGGGGCCGCTGTTGCCGGTGGAGCCGCTGCTCGCGGCGTATGACCCTTCCTCCAACGTCACGTCGGACCTGTTCCAGGCGAAGCCGGGCTTCGTCGTGCTGCTCAACTTCCCGCTCACCACGCTGACCGAGCGCGTGAAGGAGGGCCCGTCCTGGACGCGGCGCCAGTGGGCGGAGGCGAAGCTCGCGTCGCGCTTCAACCGGCGCGTGCCCGCGGCGGTGGAGCAGAAGGTGTCGCAGGCCATCGCGGACGCGAACCTCTACATCGCCGAGTACAACGTCTGGATGCACCACCTGGTGGACGCGAAGGGCCAGCGCCTCTTCCCCCAGGGGCTTCGTCTCATCAGCCACTGGAACCTGCGCGACGAGCTGAAGGCGGACTACACGGACCCAAAGGGCCTGGCGAAGCAGCGGATGATCGTCCAGGTGATGGAGCGCATCGTCACGCAGACCATCCCCGCCGCCGTCATCGATAACCCGCGCGTGGACTGGGATCCGTTCACCAACAAGGTCTCGGCGGCTCCGCCGGAGTCGGTGGAGGAGAACGCGCCCCAGCGCGCCGTGAAGGCGGACGCCGCGCCGGAACCGGACACGCGCTACGCGCGGCTGCTCGCCACGTTCAATGCATCGCGGAAGGTGGATCCGTACTCGCCGGTGGCCCCCACGCGCATCGCTCGCGCCTTTGAACTGGACCGGGGCCTGCCGGAGGAGCGCGTGCGCGCGCTGCTCACCCAGCTGCTGGAGTCACCGCTGGTGCCGCGCGTGGCGAAGCTGATTGAGACGCGCCTGGGCCGCCCGCTGGAGCCGCAGGACCTGTGGTACCCGGGCTTCCGTCCGGGCTCGAAGGTGCCGGAGGCGCAGCTGGACGCGCTGACGCGCAAGCGCTACCCCACGGCGGACGCCTTCGCGCGCGACATCCCGCGCATCCTCCAGGGGCTGGGCTTCACGCGGGAGAAGGCGGACGTGCTCGCGTCATACATCCGCGTGGACGCCTCCCGAGGCGCGGGCCATGCCCAGCAGGCGCTGCGCCGGGGCGACTTCCCCCGACTGCGCACGCGCGTGGAGAAGGGGGGCATGGACTACAAGGGCTACAACATCGCGGTGCACGAGCTGGGGCACAACGTGGAGCAGGTCTTCAGCCTGTACCAGGTGGACCACACGCTCCTGTCCGGCGTCCCCAACAACGCCTTCACGGAGGCGCTGGCCTTCGTCTTCCAGGCGCGTGACCTGGAGCTGCTGGGCCTGGGCCAGCCGGACGCGGCCAGCGAGCGCGAGCGGGTGCTCAACGACTTCTGGCAGGCGTGGGAGATCGCCGGCGTGGCGCTGGTGGACATGGCCACGTGGCACTGGATGTACGAACACCCGGACGCCACGCCCGCCCAGCTGCGCGACGCGGTGGCCGGCCTGTCGCGCGACGTGTGGAACCGCTACTACGCGCCGGTGCTGGGGCGGAAGGACAGCCCGGTGCTGGGCATCTACAGCCACATGATCAGCTACCCGCTGTACCTGCCGGACTACCCGCTCGGGCACCTCATCGCGTTCCAGATTGAAGAGCACCTGAAGCAGCACGGCCCGCTGGGCGCGGAGTTCGAGCGCATGGCCACCTTAGGCTCCGTCACCCCGGACGAATGGATGCGCCACGCCACCGGCGCCCCCGTCAGCGCGGACGCTTTGTTGCGCGCCACTGAAGCCGCACTGTGATAGTTCGGCCATTCCCCATTTATCTCTTCTGGAGGATTGACCTTGAATTTCATCTCTCGTGCGCTGGTGCTGGGCTCCCTGTCGGCGATGGTGGGCTGTGTAACGACGAAGGGCGGCACGAAGACGCCGGACACGAACGAGCCGACCCCCGCGACCGCGTCGCTGGTGGACTTCTGTGACGACGCGCAGAAGGCCATCTCGAAGGAGGCGGACACGCTGGCCAGCCCCTACGGGATTGATCAGCACATCGCCAAGAACTTCCCGGACCGCAAGGTGTCGTGGCTGATGACGGACAGCGCGTACCAGAAGTTCGTGGTGCAGACGGGCGCGAAGAACTTCGGCCGCTGCAACGACACGGCCTGCTACCTGTTCGCGGCGCCGTCGGCGTCCATCCACGGCGCGGTGGAGAAGGCGAAGACGGCGGACGGCAAGCATGACCCGGCGGTGCTGGGCCAGGCGCTGGGCCTGCCGGCGAAGAACTTCGAAGGCCCCCTGCGGATGATGACGCTGGACCTGGGCGCGCAGAAGGTCTGCACGCGCCTGCCGGTGGACGCGGATCCGGGCGTGTGGAAGTGCACCACGCCGGAAGACACCGACTGCTTCAAGTTCGGAGGCTACACGTCCGGCGGCGCGCCGGAGGTGATGGTCATCAACGCGCTGGTGGCTGACACGCAGGTGGCGGAGATTCCGTGAGCGACGAGGAGGTGCTCCTCCAGAGCCCCCTCCTGTACCGCGTGCTGCGCGGGCGGGACGGGGCGCTGTCCATCGAGGTCGTGGTGGGCGGCATCATGCAGTTCGAGGTGCGCGTGCACCTGAACGCGGAGGAGACGGAGTCCTTCCAGCGGGAGGGACGCGCCTTCGCGGACCGCATGGCCCAGGCCATCATGGCGAACCCGCCCTTTGGCGGCCGGTCCGTGAAGCTGTCCGCGCAGTGACGCCTTCGCGGGGACCCGCCGCGTGCGGGTCCCCGTCGCAAGGCCACTACGGCGTGGCGGCGGTGTTGCCGGGGATTTCAATCAGCTCGACCTCGAAGGTGAGCACGGCGTTGGGCGGGATGCGCGAGCCCGTGGGCGGGCGCTCTCCGTACGCGGTGCTCCCGGGGCAGGTGAGCTTCGCCTTGCCGCCGACCTTCATCTTCTGCACGCCCTGGGTCCAGCAGGGGATGACGCCGTTGAGCGGGAACTCCACCGGCAGGCCGCGCTTGAAGGAGCTGTCGAACTCGGAGCCGTCCACCAGCGTGCCCTGGTAGTGCACCTTCACGGTGTCGGTGGCGCGGGGCGACTTGCCGGTGCCGGCCTTGAGCTCGCGGTAGATGACGCCGGAGGGCAGCCGGGTGGCGCCGGGCTCCTTGGACGCGCGATCCAACGTGGCGACGTTGACCTGGGCCATGCGCGCCTTGGCGAGCGTCTGGAGCTTCGGCGCGTACTCCTTCGGATCCACCGCGGGCGGAGTGCCGGCGACCGCGTCCTGGATGCCGCGCTGGAGCAGCTCCAGCTCCTCGGGGGTGAGGGCGAGCGCCGTCACGCTCTGGCCCAGCGAGAGGCCGAGCGAATAGATGGTCTTCTGATCATCCGTCTTGAGCTCCAGGGGCGCCTGGGCAGGGGCGGCCTTCGCGGCGGCCTCGGGCGCGGCGGCCGGCTTGGAGCTCTTCGTCGGGGCCTGGGCCAGGGCGAGGCCCGGAGCACCGAGCATCAGGACCAGGGCTGCCTTCCACTGCATGCGCATGCTTCCGCCTTTCACGAGAATGGGGGCGACTATAGGGCCGCGGATGCGCCGCGGGGCATCCGTGCGCACAGGCCAACGCGAAGAATCCAGCGAGCGGAAAACCACGGTGCACGCAGGCCTGCCTGGCGCTCGGGAAGGGCGCCGTTTTCTTGCGCGCATGACGTCTGACCGTACTGTGCCTTCAGGTCGCTGCACCCCCGCAGCAGCCTGTTGCACCAGCTGGAGGTCATGAGCCAATGAGCGAGAAGCGGAAGGCCAATCGGGCGCCCCTGGACATCTACCTCAACAAGTACATGGGCGGCGTGCCGTACATGACCCGGGCCGCGGACATCAGCCAGGAAGGCGTCAGCCTCTCGCGCCTCATCGAGCCCCAGCACGACGCGCGCCGCGTGGGCCTCCAGTTCCAGCTCCCCGGCTCCGAGGAGATCATCTACGCCGAGGGTGAAGTCGTACGCGAGTGGAAGGAACTGGGCCGCAAGGAGCAGTCCGGCGTGCGCTTCACGCTGCTCACCGAGCGGCACCGCAAGATGATCGACGCCTACGTCGACCGTCACACCGAAGGCAACTGACACAAGGCGTTACCCTCCGCGTGCGTCACCGCGATTGCGCGGTGCCACCGGCGGTTCGCGGTACCCCGCGTCAGGTTCATCAGGCGGATCCGACTGTCTCCGGGTCGCCTTGACTTCGCGCGAAGCGCCCCCCTTGAATGACCGGAGAGGTTCCCTGTGCGCTCGCCGACTTTTCGCGGCGGCGACAGCGGGAGGAGTGCTCCGTGAGGCGTTCGCTGTGGGGATTGTTGCTGGTCGTGCCGCTGACGGCGCTGGGCCAGGGCAAGGACGCGAAGGTCGCCACGCCCGCCGCTGAGCCCGCGCGCGGCGTGGGCACTCCGGGCATCAACTGGGAGGGACAGGTCCTGCGCGCCACGGGCGCCGGAGCCCCGGACCTCAAGGCCGCCAACCCCGGGCAGGCGCGCCTGGGCGCCGAGCGCGCCGCGAAGCAGGACGCGTTCCGCAACCTGCTGGAGCAGGCCCGGAGCATCCAGGTGAGCGCGGGCCGCACCGTGGGCGACGAGCTGGCGCGCGACGAAGTGAAGGGCCGCGTCGAGGGTGCCATCCGCGGCTACAAGGTCGTGGCCACGCGCTACTTCTCCGACAGTGGAGTGGAGATGGACGTGGAGGTGCCGCTCGCGGTGCTCAGCGCGGCGCTGACGCCCGCGCGGGATCCGGCCATCGTGCTCAACGCCGACGGCGCGGCGAAGTACACGGGGCTCGTGGTGGACGCGCGAGGGCTGGGCGCGAAGCCGGTGCTCGCGCCCCGGTTGGTGGACGCGACGGGCAAGGCGCTCTACGGCGCGACGGTGCTCACGGAAGAGGCGCGCGGCACCGCGGGCGTCGCGGCCTGGTTCAACAGCCTGGACGCGGCCCGCAAGGCCTCGCGCGTGGGCGACAAGCCCCTGGTGGTGAAGGCCGCGCAGCTCCAGGGCTCGGATCTGGTCCTGAGCGCCGACGGCATCCGCGCGCTCACCGACGCGAACACCCACTTCCTGGCCGAGGGCCGGGTCGTCATCGTCACGCAGTGATGTCCGTGAGCTCCTTCCGGACGACGGCCGTGCTCGCGATGGCGGCGATGCTGGTGGGTGGCTGCGCGGCGAAGCAGGAGCAGCCCGCGACGGTGGCCCGCGCGGAGCAGTTGATGGCGTCCAACGCCGCCAAGCGCGGCGACCTGGTGCTCCGGTGCGAGCCCTCGGACGCGCAGGTCCTGATGGACGGCGTGGAGCAGGGGACGTGCAGCGACTTCGCCGGGGTGTCCCGGAGCCTGCGGTTGGGGGACTCGGGCTTCCACCAGGTGGACGTGAAGAAGCGCGGGTTCTATCCCTACACGACCTACTACCAGCCCAGCGGAGCGCGGGTGACGTTGAAGGTGAAGCTCCGGCCCCTGGCGCCCGAAAGCGGCGGCGTTTCGCCCTGAGGAGGCCGTGCCAGGGCTGGCGCCCTGCACCGCGAGGTGGCAGGCGACGCCCCGGGTGCGCTCAAGGACCGCAATCAAGGGCCCAAGACGCCGTAGGATGGGCGGGGACAGGAGGCGGTCATCGGACGTCGCAAGAGAGGCAGTGAGCGCGCGGTGAAGGGGGCCCCCCAGCCCATCGCGACCCCCGAAGTGTCCCCGGTGCTGCACGTCGTGCACCCGGAGCCCGTGCCCCCGCCCGGCGACCCCTCGGCGCTGGACGAGGCGGAGGCCCGCCGGGTCGACTTCATCTGGTCCGGCGTGATGGTGGGCTCGCTGGCGCTGGTGTTCGCGCTCCTGTCCGTGTTCGGCGGGGTGGCGGTGCCGGTGCTGCTGGCGCTGACGGGCGCGTACGCGTTCAACCCGCTGGTGACGCTCCTGGAGAAGCGCGGCGTGGACCGCACCTGGGGCACGTCCATCCTCTTCTTCGCGGGCACGCTCCTGATGGTGGGCGCGGGCCTGTACCTGGTGCCGGTGTTCCGCGACGAGGCGGCGAAGCTGCCCGGCTTCTTCCAGCGCGCCAGCACCCAGGTGGTGCCTCAGGTGGAGTCGCTGCTGGGCGTGTCGCTGCCGGACCTGGTGAGCCAGCGCACCGCGGAGCTGGGGGAGAAGGCCTCCGAGCTGCTCCAGAGCGCGGGCCCCACGGCGGCGCGGCTGGTGGCGAGCTTCGCCGGCAACACCGCGCGCTTCGCGGCCACGCTGCTGGGCCTGTCGGTGGTGCCGGTGCTGGCGTTCTTCTTCCTCCAGGATTACCCGCGCCTCATGGGTCGCATCCAGGACCTGTTGCCGCGCCGCTCCGTGGCGCTGGCGACCCAGCGCTTCCGCGAGGTGGACGAGGTGCTGTCCGCCTTCGTGCAGGGCCAGCTCACCGTGGGCGCCATCCTGTCGGTGCTCTACGCGGTGGGGCTGTCCGTGGCGCGCATCGACCTGGCCATCGCCATTGGCCTCATCGCCGGCTTCGGCAACATGGTGCCCTACCTGGGCACGGGCATCGGCGTGGTGCTGGCCGTACTGGGCGTCCTGCTGTCGTGGCAGGGGCCGTGGCAGCTGGCGGTGGTGGCGGCGACCTTCATCATCGGACAGCTGGCCGAGGGCTTCGTCATCACCCCGCGCGTGGTGGGGGAGAAGGTGGGCCTGGCCCCCGTGGCCGTCATCATCGCCGTGCTCGCCTTCGGTGAGCTGTTCGGCTTCGTGGGCATCCTCCTGGCCGTCCCGGCGAGCGCCATCCTCAAGGTCGTCCTGAGCGTCGTCCTCCAACGCTACCGTCGCACGCAGCTCTACAAGGGGAGCGTGCAGGAGCCGTGACGAAGCTGGAGAAGCTGCACCAGGAGATCATCGCGTGCCGGGCCTGCCCCCGGCTGGTGGAGTGGCGCGAGGAGGTGGCCCGGGTGAAGCGGCGCGCCTACCGCGACTGGGACTACTGGGGGAAGCCCGTCCCCGGCTTTGGCGACCCGAAGGCCCGGCTGATCATCGTGGGTCTGGCGCCCGCCGCGCACGGGGCCAACCGCACGGGGCGGATGTTCACGGGCGACCGCTCCGGCGACTTCCTCTACGCGGGCCTGCAGCGCGCGGGCTTCGCGAACCAGGGCCACAGCGAGCACCGGGACGACGGCCTGAAGCTGACGGACGCCTTCATCGTCGCCGCCGGCCGGTGCGCGCCGCCGGACAACAAGCCGCTGCCGGAGGAGCTGGCCCGCTGCGCGCCGTTCCTGGACCGGGAGATGGCGCTGTTGCCTGGACGGGTGCTGCTCGCCCTGGGGGCCATCGGGTGGAACGCCGCCCTGGCGTCGGCCGCTCGCACGGGCAGTCCGCTTCCCACGCCCCGTCCCGCCTTCGGCCATGGCGCCGAGTACCGGCTGCCGGACGGCCGGTGGCTCGTGGGCAGCTACCACGTCAGCCAGCAGAACACGCAGACAGGGAGGCTCACCCCCGCCATGTTCGACGCGGTGATGAAACGCGTCCGCGCGTTGTTGGAGACGTGAACGCGGGGAAGATCAGGGCCCGTGCTCATGTTCCTTGACAGGTGTGGGAGCCCGCTGTTATTCCCCGCGCCCATCCGCACGACGGGTCGTTAGCTCAGCGGTAGAGCACTACCTTGACACGGTAGGGGTCAGTGGTTCGATCCCACTACGACCCATCATCAGTAAGAGTTCCATCTCGCGGGCGGCAGGCTTTCTCAAAAGCCTGCCGCCTTCGGTTTTTTCCAGCGCAGAGGTTTATCCGCCATGTCCGAATCCATCACGGTGACGCTCCCCGACGGCAGCCAGAAGCAGACCGCCCGGGGCACGACCATCGCGGACTTCGTGAAGGGCAGCATCGGCGTGGGGCTCGCGAAGGCGGCCCTGTTCGCCCGGGTCAACGGCCAGGACATGGACCTGGCCCGGACGCTCGACGAGGACGCGAAGCTGCAGATCTTCACGTCCAAGAGCCCGGAAGGCCTGGACCTCATCCGTCACGACGCCGCGCACGTGGTGGCCAGCGCCGTGCAGAAGCTGTTCCCCGGCACGCAGGTGACCATCGGTCCGTCGACGGAGGAGGGCTTCTACTACGACTTCTTCCGCGAGAAGCCCTTCACGCCGGAGGAGCTGGAGAAGATTGAAGCGGCCGCCAACGCGGAGCTCAAGCAGGACGCGCCCTTCGTCCGCACCGAGATCTCCATGGAGGACGCCATCAAGCTCTTCGAGGAGAAGGGCGAGAAGTTCAAGGTGGAGATCGTCAAGGACATCGCCGCCAAGGGCGCCAAGACGCTCACGCTCTACACCCACGGCGACTGGGTGGACTTCTGCCTGGGGCCCCACGCGCCCAGCACCGGGAAGATCGGCGTCATCAAGATCCTCTCCTCCAGCGGCGCGTACTGGCGCGGCGACCACCGCAACCCCATGCTCCAGCGCGTGTACGGCACCGCCTTCTTCGACAAGAAGGCGCTCGAGGCCTACGTCACGCGCATCGAAGAGGCGCGCAAGCGCGACCACCGCAAGCTGGGCAAGGAGTTGGATCTCTTCCACTTCCACCCGTACTCGCCGGGCGCGGCCTTCTGGACGCCCAAGGGCACCGCGCTCTACCAGACGCTGTCGGACTGGATGCGCTCGCTCACGGCCGGTGACGGCTACTTGGAGATCAAGACGCCCCTGATGTTCAACAAGGGCCTCTGGGAGACGAGCGGCCACTGGGGCAAGTACAAGGAGAACATGTTCCTGGTGCTCGACAGCGAGTCCGGCGAGCACGACTTCTCCCTCAAGCCGATGAACTGCCCGTCGCACCACCTGTTCTACGGCTTCAAGAAGCACAGCTACCGCGACCTGCCCCTGCGCCTGCACACCCAGGACGTGCTCCACCGCAACGAGGCCGCGGGCTCCCTGGGCGGCCTCACCCGCGTGCGCCAGTTCGCGCAGGACGACGCGCACATCTACTGCATGGAGAGCCAGATCACCGACGAGGTGCGGCGCTTCGTGAAGCTGTTGGACCGCGTCTACAAGGCGGTGGGTCTCACCTACGCGGTGAAGCTGTCCACGCGCCCCGAGCAGCGCTTGGGTGACGAATCCCTTTGGGATCGCGCGGAAGGCGGCCTCAAGGCGGCGCTGGAGTCGCTGGGCCTGGAGTACGAGCTGGCCCCCGGTGACGGCGCCTTCTACGGCCCGAAGATCGACTTCGCCGTGTCCGACAGCATTGGCCGCAAGTGGCAGCTGGGCACCATGCAGCTGGACTACCTGGCCCCGGAGCGCTTCGACCTCACCTACGTGGGCGAGGACAACGCCCCGCACCGCCCGGTGGTCCTCCACCGCGCCATCTTCGGCTCCTTCGAGCGCTTCACCGCCATCCTCATCGAGCACTTCGCCGGCGCCTTCCCGGCGTGGCTGGCCCCGGTGCAGGCCATCCTCGTCACCGTGGCGGACCGTCAGATGGACTACGCCCGCAAGGTGCGCGACGACCTGCGCGCCAAGGGCTTCCGCGTGGAGCTGGACGAGCGCGGCATCACGCTCAACGCGAAGATCCGCGAAGCCCAGCTCCAGAAGATCCCCTTCACCCTGGTGGTGGGCGACAACGAGGTGGAGGCCGGCGCCGTGGCCCCCCGTCGCTACGGCGGCGAGGACCTGAAGACGATGAAGTACGCCGACTTCGAGGCGCTCCTCGTCAAGGAAGCCACGTTGCCCTGAACGGCAGTGCAGGGGATTTGACTTTTCGTGTGGGTCGCGGCTGAGGTTTCTGCGATGGCTGTAGGAAACGCTACCCCCATCGCATCAAAAGAGTGATAGAGGCTTCCGCCCAAAGCGTCCGGGAACCGTGTGTCCCGGTCCGCCGTCAGTCACGAAGATTGCCGGCCGACAGGAAGCAGAAGGAAGGTTTGGGATCATGCCCAAGTTGAAGACCCGCAGCGCCGCGAAGAAGCGCTTCCACGTGAAGAAGAGCGGCCAGGTGAAGTTCGGCAAGGCGTTCAGCAAGCACCTGTTCACCTTCTCCAAGACGGCCAAGCAGAAGCGCGGCAACCGTGGCACGGGCCACCTGCGCGACATGGACGCCAAGAAGGTCATCAAGGAGCTGTTCCCCTACGGCGCCTGAGTCGTCCTCGGGTTTGAACCAACCGTGAGTCCTGGCGGAGCGGCGTGAAGCCAGCGCCCCGGGGCTCCCTTCCAGAAGTCAGGAGTGTGTCATGCGCGTCAAAAAGGGTTTCAAGGCTCGTCGTCGTCGTAATCGCATTCTCAAGCTTGCGAAGGGCTTCCGCGGCCGTCGCAAGAACTGCTACCGCCGTGCGAACCAGGCCGTCGAGCGCGCCCTGGACTACGCCACCCGCGACCGCGCGGTGCGCAAGCGCAACTTCCGCTCGCTGTGGATCGTCCGCATCAACGCGGCCGCCCGCACCGTGGGCCTGTCCTACTCGAAGCTGATCGCCGGCTTGGCGAAGGCGAAGATCTCCCTGGACCGCAAGGTCCTGTCGGATCTGGCCATCGCGGACCCCGCGGGCTTTGCCGCCATCGCCAACATCGCGAAGGCAGCCTGAGACACGGCCGGCGGTGACGCCGGCTTCCGAAGCTGAAACGGGCTGCCTCCACCAGGGGGCGGCCCTTTTTTTTGCCCGGCGCCAGAGGCGACCGGGGCGTGAATGGAAGGCGGGAAGAGGACCATGCGAGACCGGTTGCAGGCGTTGGCGGACGCGGCGCGCCAGGAGATCTCCGGCGTGTCGGAGCCCTCGCAGGTGGAGGCGTTGCGCATCCGCTACCTGGGCAAGAAGGGCGAGCTGTCCGCCGTGCTGGGCGGCATGGGCAAGCTGCCCCCCGACGAGCGGCGCGCGTTGGGAGAAATCGCCAACACCGTCAAGGCGGAGTTGGAGCAGCTGCTGGCGGACGCCACGAAGCGCGCGGAGGACGCCGCGCTGGAGGCCCAGCTGAAGGGCCCCAAGCTGGACGTGACGCTGCCCGGGCGCGCGGTGCTGCCCGGCGGGCGGCATCCGGTGTCGCGCACGATGGAGGACATCGTCCGGACGTTCGCGCGGCTCGGGTTCGAGGTGGCCGTGGGCCCGGAGATCGAGCTCGACTACTTCAACTTCGAGGCGCTGAACCTGCCCAAGGATCACCCCGCGCGGGACATGCAGGACACGTTCTACGTGGACGAGCCCAGCCTGGGCCACGCGAAGAAGGCGGACAGCCCGTCGCTTCTGCGCACGCACACGTCGCCGGTGCAGGTGAGGCACATGCTGGCGCGCAAGCCGCCCATCCGCGCGGTGATGCCGGGCCGGGTGTACCGGCGGGATTCGGACATCACGCACACGCCCATGTTCCACCAGGTGGAAGGCCTGCTCGTGGACAAGGACGTGAGCTTCGCGGAGCTGAAGGGCACGCTGGACGCGTTCGTGAAGGCGTTCTTCGGCTCGGAGACGCGCACGCGCTTCCGCCCGTCGTTCTTCCCCTTCACGGAGCCCTCCGCGGAGGTGGACGTCACCTGTGCGTCGTGTGGAGGCAAGGGCTGCCGCGTGTGCAAGCAGACCGGCTGGCTGGAGGTGCTGGGCAGCGGCATGGTGCACCCGAACGTCTTCACCGCCGCGGGTTACGACCCGAAGGAGGTGACGGGTTACGCGTTCGGCATGGGCGTGGAGCGACTGGCCATGCTGCGCTACGGCATCGATGACCTGCGGATGATGTTCGAAAACGACGCGCGCTTCCTCGCGCAGTTCTGATTCCGGCCCACCAGGAAAGAGGACAACCCTGTGAAGATTTCAGTGAAGTGGCTGGGTGATTACGTCGCGCTGCCGCCGTCCGTGGACGAGCTGGCGCGCAAGCTGACCGCGGCGGGCCTGGAGATCGAGGGCGTGGAGCGCCCCGGCGAGGGCCTGCGCGGCGTGGTGGTGGCGCAGATCCGCGAGTCGGTGCAGCACCCCAACGCGGACAAGCTGTCCGTCACGCAGGTGGACATCGGCGGCTCCGCGCTGTTCCAGGTGGTGTGCGGCGCGAAGAACTTCAAGGTCGGCGACAAGGTGCCGCTGGCCACGGTGGGCGCGAAGCTGCCCAACGGCATGGAGATCAAGCAGGCCGCGCTCCGGGGCGTGGACAGCTTCGGCATGCTCTGCTCCTCGAAGGAGCTGGGCATCACGGAGGATTCGTCCGGCCTCCTCATCCTCCCCGCGGACACGAAGCTGGGCATCCCCATCGCGGAGGCCCTGGGGCTGGATGACTCCGTGCTGGAGGTGAACGTCACCCCGAACCGGCCGGACGCGCTCAGCCACCTGGGCATCGCGCGCGAGGTGGGCGTGGTGACGGGCGCAGCGTTGAAGCCGCCGCAGCCGAAGCCCGCCGAGTCCGGCAAGCCCGTGGCGGAGCTGGTGAAGGTGCGCATCGACGCGAAGGAGCGCTGCTCGCGCTACGCGGCGCGCGTGGTGGAGGGCGTCACCATCCAGCCGTCGCCGCAGTGGATGCAGGACCGGCTGAAGGCGTGCGGCGTGCGCGCCATCAACAACGTGGTGGACGTCACCAACTTCGTGCTCCTGGAGTACGGCCAGCCGCTGCACGCGTTCGACCTGGAGAAGGTGGCGGGCCAGGAGATCATCGTCCGCACCGCGAAGGCGGGCGAGAAGCTGCGCACGCTGGATGACAAGGAGCGCACGCTGGACGCGGACGACCTGGTCATCGCGGACCGCGACCGGGCGCAGGCGCTGGCGGGCGTGATGGGCGGCGGCGACAGCGAGGTGACGCAGGGCACGAAGCGCATCGTCATCGAGTCCGCGCACTTCCATGGCTCCGGCGTGCGCCGGTCCGCGAAGCGCTACGCGCTGCACACGGAGGCGTCGCACCGCTTCGAGCGCGGGGCGGACCTGGACGCGGTGCTGCCGGCGTTGGACCGGGCCGCGCAGCTCATCGCGGAGCTGTCGGGTGGCACGGTGGTGCCGGGGAGGGTGGACGTGCAGCCCGAGCCCCTGGCGCCGCGCCGGGCGACGCTGCGCTACGCGCGGGTGGAGAAGGTGCTGGGCGTGGCGGTGCCGGAGGCGGAGGTGCGGCGCATCCTGACTGCGCTGGGCTTCAAGTCCGTGGAGGAGTCGCAGGGGCAGACGACGTACGAGGTGCCCCGGGCGCGCGTGGACGTGGAGCGCGAGGAGGACCTGATGGAGGAGGTCGCCCGTGTGTACGGCTACGACAACATCCCTGCGCGGCTGCCGCGAGGGCTGGAGACGCTGGCGCCGGAGCCGCTGTCCATGGAGGCCGAGCGTCGGCTGCGCCACGCGCTGGGCGGCGTGGGGCTGTCCGAGGTGGTGAACTACTCGTTCGTGGCGCCGAAGTCGCTGGAGGTGCTGGGTGGGAAGGAAGCGCCTATCGCGCTGATGAACCCGCTGAGCGTCGAGCAGTCGGTGATGCGCACGAGCCTGCTGCCGGGCCTGCTGGAGAACCTGTCACGCAGCGTGCGCCACCAGGTGGAGTCGGTGGGCCTCTACGAGACGGGCCGGGCGTACTTCCGGGACGCGCAGGGAGGGCAGGGCATGCGCCCGGCGGCTCGCGAGGTGCCGCGCGTGGCGGGCTTGGTGTGGGGCCTGCGCGGTGGTGGCCGGAGCTGGACGGCGAAGGACTCGCGCGTGGACTTCTACGACGCGAAGGGGGCGGTGGAGGCGCTGCTGCACGCGCTGCACGTGGAGGGCGCGGCCTTCACCCCGGCGGAGGCGCCTGCGTACCACCCGCGGAGCTGCGCGCAGGTGGCGTTGAGCGACGGGACGGTGCTGGGGCTCGTGGGTGAGGTGCACCCGCGCGTGACGAAGGCGCTGGGCCTGCCGGAGGGCGTGTTCGTGTTCGAGCTGGACACGGATCCGCTGTACGCGGCGGCGCGGCTGGTGCCGCAGGCGGCGGCGCTGCCGAAGTACCCGGCGGTGCTGCGCGACCTGGCGGTGGTGGTGCCGCTGGAGCTGCGCAACGAGGAGGTGCGTCGGGTGATCCTGGAGGTGGGGGCGCCGCTGGTGGAGGACGCGCTGGTGTTCGACGTCTACACGGGCAAGCCCATCCCCGAGGGGAAGAAGAACCTGGCGTACGCCTTGAGGTACCGCTCGCCCGAGCGGACGCTGACCGACGCGGAGGTCACGGCGGCCCACCAGCGCATCATCACGGAGGTGAACCAGCGGCTGGGGGCGGCACTGCGCGCCTGAATTCCTGAATGAAGTCAGGACGTTGACACGGTTCGGGGAAGGCTGACACCATGCCCCGCGTTCACCGGCCAATCACGGGTGCCAGAGGACTCGCATGACGAAAGCGGACATCATCGAGGGGGTCTACGAGAAGGTCGGCTTCTCCAAGAAGGAGTCGGCGGAGATCGTCGAGCTCGTCTTCGACACCGTGAAGGAGACGTTGGAGCGCGGGGACAAGATCAAGATCTCCGGGTTCGGAAACTTCCAGGTGCGCCAGAAGAAGGCGCGAGTGGGCCGCAACCCGCAGACGGGCAAGGAGATCGAGATCAGCGCCCGCCGGGTGCTGACCTTCCGGCCGAGCCAGGTGTTGAAGAGTGCCCTGAACGGCGAGGCACCTCCGGAGAACCACGCGGAGATCGACGCGCAGGAAGAGGCGGCGGCGGACGCGGCGGAGGCCCGGGGCGAGGACTTCGACGAGGGAATGGAAGAGGGCGACGAGTAGGTTTTTTTCATCGGCGCCCCTCACCTCCTGCTTGACCTGAAACGAGGGCAGGGGCATAAGGGCGCACCGTTTCACGACGGCCGTTTTCGGGGCGTAGCGCAGCCTGGTAGCGCACTTGCTTGGGGTGCAAGTGGTCGCAGGTTCAAATCCTGTCGCCCCGACCAAATAGAGGCCCTGGAGTCCCCGGTGCAAGCCGGTGACTCCAGGGCCTTTGTTTTTTCGCGAGTGCGCAGGCGGCGAATGCCGAGTCGCCGCGCTCCCATGGCGCGAACCTCTCCGCCCACAGCGCCTCCTACCTCTCATGGGGAGTCACCTTGAACGGCGGAATCTCGTCGGCGAGTGTGACCGAGAGCCAGAGGTTGTTGTTGCTCGAGGGGATCGGGGGGCCACGTCACCCAGGCGGGGCGGGTTGGTTCACGACGACGCAAATCTTGGGGAGACCTGGGATGCCGCATCCATCCGGAGGACACATTGGAAGCCAGACTCCGCTCGTTGCTCGACTTGTTCGACGGTAAGCGCCGTTACCTCATCCCCCTGTTTCAGCGCCCCTACGTCTGGACCGAAGAGCGGCAATGGGCGCCGCTTTGGGAGGACATCGTGCGGCAGGCTTCTCTTGCTGCCGGCGGCGCGCATGAGGAGCCGCCACACTTCATAGGGGCGGTGGTCATCAATCAGGTGCGCACTTTCGGCAATCAGGTTCCCGCGCACGAAGTCATCGACGGGCAGCAACGCCTGACCACCTTCCAAGTTCTGCTGGCCGCCATCCGGGACGTGGCACAGGTGGAAGGCGCCGCGGATGTTGCCAGCGAGTTGAGCCCCTACACCGCCAACAAGGGCATGATGGAGCATCCGGATGTCGAGCGCTTCAAGCTCTGGCCGACGATCAAGGACCAGCCCGCGTTCACGGCGGTAGTCAGCCTCGGAAGCCAGTCGGCCGTCGAAGCGCAGTATCCTGCCGTGTACAAGCGCAAGGTGCTGCAGCCGCGCGAGCGCCTCGTGGAGGCGTACTTGTTCTTCACCCGCGCATTGAGGTCCTACCTCGATGACGCCGAAGAGGACCGCACGACAGCACTGCACGCCGTTTTCGAGGCCCTCCGGCGCCGGCTTCAGCTCGTCACCATCGAGCTCTCGGGCAATGATGATCCACAGGTCATTTTCGAGACCCTCAATGCTCGGGGTGAGCCCCTGCTCGCTTCGGATCTGCTCCGTAACTACGTCTTCCTACGAGCCGCGCGGAACAAGGAGGATGTTTCAGGCCTCCACAAGCAGTACTGGGCGCCGTTCGATGAGGAGGCGGACGACCTGCAGGACGCGAAGAGCAAACGCTTCTGGCAAGTGCAGGAGCGGCAGGGGCGCTCACTTCGTCCTCGCATCGACCTCTTCCTTCAGCATTTTTTGGCGTTCAAGACCGAGCAGGAGCCGAACGTTACGCGGCTCTTCCACGACTATCAGCGGTGGATACGAGAGAAGAACCCGTTTCCATCAGTGGAAGCAGAACTCGTGGACGTTACCCGCTGCGCGAATGCGTTCCGGCGCCTCCTTCGTCCGGACCCTTCCACACGGCTCGGCGCCCTTGCGGTGAGGCTCCGGGACATGGACACCAGTACCGTCTACCCTCTGATGCTGGCGTTGCTCATGCGGCAGGAGCTTCCCGAGGTCGAGTTCGCGGGAATTGCGACGGACATCGAGTCCTTTCTGATCCGCAGGCTGGTCTGTGGTCGCACCACAAAGGCATACAATCGTTATTTTCTCCAGCTCACGCGAGAGGTCAAGGCGTTGGTCGGCGTTGATCGTGCTGCTTTTCAGAGTCTCTTGCTGGCGGGAGAGGGCACGTCGGTGGACTGGCCGGACGACGCGGAGTTCCAGCGCGCGCTCCAAGACCGGCCGCTCTACATGGAGCTCCGCGCTTCGCGGCTCGAGATGCTTCTCCGCGCGCTTGATGAGGCACTCAGGACCGCCAAGACCGAGAAAGTGACTGTCGATGGTGACCTGAGCATTGAACATGTGATGCCGCAGCAGTGGGAGGCGAATTGGCCGCTGTCCAAGGCCGCGGTGGCGAAAGCGGGCGGACATGAGGAGGCGGAGCAGAAACGTGACGTGCTCGTTCACACGCTGGGAAACCTGACGCTTCTGACGCAGGAACTGAACGCGTCTGTGAGCAACGGTCCCTATGTCGACAAGCAGAAGCACATCACCGCGAATTCCGCCCTCCGAATGAATACGTACTTTCAGACTGAGGCTGAATGGGACGAAGACGGCATCCGGAAACGGGGCGAGATGCTGGCGATGCTGGCAACGAAGTTGTGGCCTAAGCCTCGAATTGCCTGAGCATGATGTCGGACAAGTCTTGATGCCGGGGCGAACACATCCTGCACCGGTGATGCGGGCCCAGATGACACACGAGCGCGGCGCGCTGTTCTCCGGCGCGGGAACGATGTTCATCCCCGCAGGAATTATTCACTCTCCTTCCTGCTGGGACTTCCGGGACCCCAGTTATTCCTCGTTAGGGATGCGTTGCGGAGAGTGCGTGATTGGCGCGAGCATGCGGTCCGCTGCTCGCCCCCAGGCGGGCGGTCCTCACCCTCAAGGAGTGTTCAGCACATGCGAATCCCCCGGACTTCCGGCCGTAGGACGCTGCTTGGAACGCTGCTGTGTACCCTCTCCCTCGTGGCCTGTGGTCCGGCCCCCGAGGCCGAGCCCACCGACAACGCTCCCGTGGGCACGGAGAAGCAGCCCGTCGTCTACGGGACCGACAACCGCACGGACGTGTACGCGCACGCGAACGCCACGCTGCGCGCCCGCGCTCAGCAGTCCACCGTCGCGCTGATGAACCCTTCGGACTTCAACGCGACCAACCCCAACAACGTCACCTTCAACGGGTCCACGCTGCGCTCCGCGTACAACCTCTGCACCTCCGAGCGCTTCCTGGACGACCTGACCCCGGCCTTCTGCTCCGGCACGCTCATCGACGATGACCTGGTGCTCACGGCGGGCCACTGCATCACCAGCGCGTCGGCCTGTAGCAGCACGCGCTTCGTCTTCAACTTCTACCGCACCGCCGCCGGCGCCATGCAGACGGTGACGACCGCGGACATCTTCTCCTGTCAGGCGATTGTCGCGCGCCAGCAGGCCACGGTGGGCGGTCGCAACCTGGACTTCGCCATCGTCCGGCTGGACCGGTCGGCCACCCCGCGCTTCACGCCCGCCCCCATTCGCGCGGGCAACGCCGCGCTGCCCGTGGGCACCAACGTGACGGTCATCGGCTCGGGCAGCGGCATCCCCTTCAAGATCGACTCGGGCGGCTCGGTGCGTGACGCGCGCGCGGGCACGCTGGACTACTTCGTGGGCACCACGGACACGTTCGGCGGCAACTCGGGCTCGGGCGTGTACGAGAACAACGGCTACACGGTGGCCGGCATCCTGGTGCGCGGCGAGACCGACTACAAGACCAGCGGGAGCTGCAGCGTCGTCAACACCTGCACGGAGACGGGCTGCCGCGGCGAGGACATCACCTACGTTCGGCCGGCCATCGACGAGTACTGCGGCGTGGCGACCAGCACGCGCCTGTGCGCGGGCTACCCGCCGCCCCCGACGCCGGTGACGTTCACCTTCACCGCCACCAACACCAACAGCGCCAACCAGAACACCGTCAACCACAACGTCACCCTGGCCGCCGGGCAGACCCTCAAGTTCGGCACCTGCACGGTGCCGGGCGCCACCGGCACGGGTGACACGTACCTGCGCCTGTACAACGGAACCTCCCTGGTGGTCTCGAACGACGACGCCTGCGGCACGCTGTCCTACGCCAGCTTCAAGGCCACGACGGCGGGCACCTACCAGATCCGCGCCGGCTGCTACTCCAGCGGGAGCTGCAGCGGCACGGTGGCGTACACCGTCCAGTAGTCCCTGAAGGACCGAAGCGGGCGGTGGCGTCCGTCACCGCCCGCACCGGGCTCCTTCACTCCGGCAGCACGAGGGCGATCCTCGCCCCGCCAGCCATCCTGGCGGGGGCCGGAGCGTGACGAGCGCTCAGCAGCAGTTGGATGGCTTCTGGGCGATGACGGCGATCAGCACGGCGATGTTGAGCACGAGCTGCGCCAGCACGACGGCCAGGTACGCGCCACCGGTCGTGAACAGGCCGACGACCATCAGGATGAGCGACGCGCAGTTGAGGGCGATGGTGAACCAGCTGCCCGTCAGCGCCGCCCCGAAGATCTTGCCGAGGGTCCCTCCGAGGTAGAGCGCCTTGATGATCCGGATGACGGTGGAGCCATCGATGGCACCCTGCTGCGCCGCCGCCCCCAGCGTCCGGAGCAGCGAAGTGCTCTCCGTGATGAGCGGCCTGGCGGCCTTGACCACCTGTGTCGCCGAGTAGCCCAGCCCTACCACCGCCAGCAGCAGGCACACGCAGGTCGAGGCCACGGAGATGACCCAGCCGATGCACTCGGTGTCGACCGCCAGCTCCATCCGGTCGCACTCCACCGGGCCCTGCGCGGTGTGGTGATAGAAGACGTAGTGCTTGCCCTCGACCTTCCCGGCGATGGTGCCCACCGGCAGGCCCCCGGGCCCGTTGCCGCGTGACAACCCCAGGTGGAGGTTGTTGCGGAAGAGTGAGCGCAGCCGGTCCTTCATCGCGCCCGGCACGGAGGCCAGCACCTGCTCATAGGACGCGATGAGGGCGTCCACCTGCTCGCCAGAGAGCGGGCTCTGCGCGGGGAGGGCCACCTCCTCCGTGGCCCACCGGACGGAGGGCTGGAGGCCCGCGGAGGGGCGAGGCACCGCCACCAGCGTGGTCGTGGACGGCGCCCCGGGCGGCGGCGTGGAGTCGGAGGGCGGCGTGGCGACGATCGAGGGCATCGCCGTGTTGAGCAACGACGGCGGATTGCCGGTCACCTGGTTGGCCAGGCCGAGCGCGTTCCAGGCGTAGTACGCCACGCAGCCGTCCGCGTCGGAGGGGTCGCTCGACATGTAGTGCTGGAGTTCGTTCTGGGGGAGTTCCAGCGACCACAGGCCCACCGCCTGCAGATGCCCCTGGAAGTCGTGGACCGCCCCACCCGCGACACTGGCATCGGGGTCCGCGCCGAACACCCAGACAGGGCTGGCCACCGAAGGCAGCGTGGTGCCGATGGCCGAAATGGAGTTGCCATCCAGGAAGAGCCGCACCGTGGCGCTCCCGTCGTAGGTCATCGCCAGGTGGTGCCACCCACCCGCGGGCAGCGCCGCTCCCTGCTCCCAGCTCGCACCGCTCGAGCCCGACAGGGACTTGAGGCAGACGTCGAACACGCCATTGTCCCACCGCAGGCCCAGGGCGATGCCATCCCGGGTGTCGCGGTCCCGGCACGCGAACAGCGTACGGTCGCTCAGCTGGAAGTCGGAGGGGGCATCCGCGTTGAACCACGCCTGCACGCTGAAGGGCCCGCCGTTGGCCACCACGGTGAGGTTGTCTCGCGGTGAAGGCTGGACCGCCGCGTTGACGACCCGGAGGGCGGGGGCGAGCATCGTCACGTGCGCGCCGCCCTGGAAGGTCGCGGCCGGGCGGTTGTGGCCGGAGACGTCCCCGGTGGACCCGTCGCTGAAGCTGTAGCAGGCGGTGAGTGACGGGCCCGGCGGAGGCACGTCCCACACCGGCTGGCACTCCTCGCCGGTGAACGCGGTGGACCAGAACGCGACGTTGCAGAACTGCGCGTCGGTGGTGCCCCCCAGGGTGAAGACGCTTTCGGTGATGATGACTCCCGTGGCACTCCCCTCGATGACGGGCGTGCCGTTCGCGTAGAGCGTGTAGTTGCCGGCGCCAGTGCCGGTCCACTGCCAGACGTACAGGATGTACTGCCACTGCTCCGGCAGCAGTTCGACCTCCGCGCACCGCGGCGCATTGAGGCCCGGCATGTCGAGCGTCAGCTGCATGCCGTGAAGCCCGATGGACCAGTCCGTCCCCATCGACAGCAGCAATCCGTCGTAGGCAGGGGTCCGAGGACGAACCCAGAAACCGATGGAGTAGGACGAGGTGCCAGAGTTGTTGATGGGGGTGGACGTGCCCAGTTGGATGCGCTGGCCGTAGCGAACGTCGGCGGCACCGTACTGATACATGGGTCTCATGATGGGGGGCTCCAGGGGTGGGGAAGGACCGCCGCCGCGAAGAGCAAGGAGCGCGCCAGCGCGCGGCGCCTGACCTCTCCTCTGGGGGCGCGGTGCGATCCCGCCGCTTGCGTCCCGGCATGACGCAGCCGAGTCAGTCTGGGACGCACGGCACGCCATGCCCGAGCGTCACGACGCCAGGGCCCGTAAGGTAGACAGACCCGGCATGTGCACGTGTTGTATGAGGTTGGGTGGTCCGCGACATCCCAGCCAGCAAACGCCGAGCGTGGAGGATTCCTGTCTATAATCAGCGGGCCTTGCTACCGGCGCGGGCGGACAGCCCCCGCGGCCACTTCACGAGGAGACGCCACATGAATCGGGTGGAATTGAAGAAAGGGATGGAGGGATGGATGTCGGAGAACGGCAATTGCTTCATCCCGGATGACTGGGGTGGGCAGGTGATTTTCGCGACAGCCGCCCCGTTGAACAGCGTCGTGTTCCGGAAGCAGGGATTGAACGACACCTTGTTCAGCAGCAAGACCTACGTCCCCTACGTCTCCACGACGTTCATCAAGGACTGCCTGCACACCGCCGAGGAAATCATGCATCAGTCGCTGTTCGACCCGAAGGAAGGAGCGACGCGCAGCAAGAGCGTGGAGAATGGCTCCGCCTTCGGGAACAGCGTGCTGGAAAACGTTCTCCTTGCCCAAACCCTGCTCAAGGGCAGGGGCAGCAATGACAATGCGGCGCCGCTCGCGAGCCAGGCCTATGTCATCGTCAACATGAAGTGGGACACGGAGGGGACCTCCCCCTACCACGCCGCCGGGGTGGTCGCGGTGGATGGCGGTGACCGCATCACGCTGGAGGTGTTCGCGAGCACCCGCACTTCGTATGCGCGGAAGGAGGCGGGCTGCTATCGCATGTACAAGACGTCGGGCGTCGAGGGACACACCTTCCACGGCGCATGGGGTTCCCAGGAGGAGTATTTCTCCGACAGCGCGGTCACCTTCGCCCTCTGCGCGAAGTGATGAAGCCTCCGGCGCCGGGGCTCGTGAGTCATCCAGCTGTTCCCGGAGCTCACCCCCATTGCAGGAGGAGGGCCCCGTTATCTTCCAGCTCCACCCGCGTCCGGGGTGCCAGCCGGCGTCCCTCGCGGCCCAGGACTTCGCACAACCATTCGGCGTCCCGTCGCGAGGCCCGGTGGGGTCGGAGCTGGCGCAGCTGCATGGGGAGCATGCGCAGGCTGGCGATCCGGCCGTTCGCCGGGTCCACTGACGCCAGGTACATCAAGGCCAGGTCCGGTCGGTATTCCTCGTGGCCGAGGATGCCTTCGTAGTCGTTCAGGAAGTCGCCGCAGCCATGGAGGATGAGGCGGCCGTGGTGGACCTCGATGCCGCGAGGGTGGTGCGAGGAGTGGCCATGGACGACGTCCACGCCAGCCTCGTCGATGAGTGCATGGGCGAAGTCCTGCTGCGCCCGTGGCACCGTGTAGCCCCAGTTTTCGCCCCAGTGGATGGAGGCGATGACGACGTCGCCTTCGCGCTTGAGGTCCGCCACCCGTTTGCCCAGGTGCCTCGCCGTGGTGGGGGACAGGTCGGGCAGCAGGTCCACGCCCGGTCTGTCCTTCCTCGCCGCCCACGATGGCGGAATGCCGCTGCTGACATCTCCGCACGAAAACACCACGACTCGCCGCCCGGTCCCTACAGCCAGGAGCGCGGGCTGCTGGGCCTCCTCCAGGTCCTCACCCATCCCCGAGGTGGCGATTCCCAGACGGCGGAGGGTGGACAGCGTTTGCGCCAGCCCCGGGTGGCCCCAGTCCAGCACGTGGTTGTTCGCCATCGCGCAGCAACTGATTCGGGCCGCCGTGAGGCATTCGGCATTCTCCGGGTGCATGCGGTAGTGGATGCCCTTGTCGGGCCACCACTGCTCGCTCGTGGTGATGCTCGTCTCCAGGTTGATGATCCGCACGTCGGGCGCGGCGTGCTCCAACGCGGCGAGCGCGTCCCCCCAGATTTCACCGAAGCCGACGGGCTTGCGGATGGGGCCGTTGCGCTCCTCGGCGAGCGCGACGTAGTCCCGGGCATCGTGCAGGTAGGACTCATGGATGCCGGGTGGAGCAGGGTGGGGCAGCACCTGATCAATGCCCCTGCCTGTCATCACGTCGCCGCAGAGGAAGAGGGAAACCAACCTCTTGTCTTGCTGGCCAGGAGTCATCATCGACGAAGAACAGGGTGCCCCGAGTCCTTCAGTAGGTGGCCGACTTCTTGGTGGTCACGGCATGGGCGGACGAGATGCGCTTCTCCACCTCTTTTGCGTCGTGGCCACGCGGGCACTTCGGTGCTCGCTCGTCGTGCTCCTGGATGGTCATGAATGCGGTGAAGGGCTCCTGGCACTTGCGGCAGAAGAACTCGTAGATGGGCATGGCGTGCTCCCCCTTTGAAGGAAGATGCGGTCCACCATCGGCAGGTGGCAGGTCACGAGGTGCCAGCCAGCCGTCGGCGCGCCAGGTCGGGCCCGTTGCATGGAACATTTTACAGGATATGGAAGTGGAAACTCCGAGTCGTCGAGTGCCGACAATTCCCCCGGGCCGGCGGGTGAGATGCAACCAATCCGTCGTGTAGGATTCATGCCCTCAAGCACCTTCAACTGGAGGCAGGCCCTTGATCAGCTCCCTCATCCGCCAGGTCGTCACCACGATCCAGGCCGCGGTCACGAAGCCTCCGGTTCCTCCGGCTCCGCCCACGCCTCCTCCCTCCGCCGCGCCGTATTTCCAGGACGGTGTGGACGCGGCGAAGTCCAGCCCCGTGAACCTCAGCGGCTACGGGAACACTCCGTCGGCCGCGGCTGCCGCGAGCGTGGATTCGCCACTGACGAAGGCGAGCAAGGGGGAGAAGGCCGGCCCTGAGTTCATCCACCTGGACGCCGGATGGACTCCGCAGGGACAGGGCTACGACGCCGGGCGCGGTGAAGTGCTCACGACCTATTACAACGACGACCACCGGGTGCTCCTGTCGGTGCAGGACAAGGACTCGGGGAAGGAGACGCATCATGCGGTGCTCGGTGGCCCGCCTCCCGCGGGTCCTCCCAGCCATGGTGGCGGCGTCTCCACGGATGGCGACAACGTCTATGTCTCCGACACGGATCACATCTACGTCTACACGCGCGAGGAGATCGAGGCCGCCCAGAACGAGTGCCGCGAGGCCATGCCCTCCCAGGTCATGGATGTCCCCAAGCCTGAAGGCCTCACGGATCCGGCCACGGGCATCGGCCTGGTCTCCGCCGGCAGCTTCATGACCGTGAAGGACGGCTACGCGTACATCGGTGGCTACAGCAAGGACGGCGATGGCAAGGCGGGTGCCGTCTGGCGGTACGAAATCGACGAGAAGACCGGCGCCCTCATCGAGGACTCTCGCGAGGGCCCCATCCGCGCTCCGGACCGCGCTCAGGGAATGACCGTCGTCGATGGCGGCATCATCTTCACCACGGGCGACAAGAAGCTCATCTACCAGCCGTTCACGTCCACCGAGGACACCTTCTCGGCGGACATCGACAAGCGGGTGGACATCGGCAACGGGCTCATCGACCCCTACGCCCAGGGCGTGAACATCATCGATGGCGAGATCTGGGTCACCTACGAGAGCGGCTCGGACAAGTACCGCGACAAGGTCGACGAGCCCCGCGAACACATCCAGCGCATCCCGCTGGAGGATCTGGACCTCGCGGCGGGATGCCTCACGGCGGAGCAGCTCGAAGGCTGAGGCCCTACACGGACGCGGTCGCCTCCATGTCGGCGAGCGTGAAGTCGTCCATCGTCAGAGTGCCCACCTGGTCGATGGACAGGCCCACGCTGAGGGCCTTCGCCGCGGAGGGCGTGGCGGGCGTGGTCCACTCGGCGAAGGTGTAGCTGCTCTTCGGGGGCAACAGTGGCCCCTGGGACCAGTAGGTCCAGGCTCCCGCGCTGGTGCGGTAGTACGCCTTGAACCGCACCTGCGTGGTGGCCTTGTACCAGGCGGTGATCCGGTAGTGATGTCCCGTGGTCGGCGTGGGCGTGCAGCTGCTGTCGTCCTGACGGGTGATGAGCTTCCGGTCTCCGTCGGTGATCTGCGTGATGCGTACCTGCTGCGCCCAGCTGCCTCCGTGAGCGTCCGACGTCCGGTTCCACGTGAAGGTGTTGTTCCCGAAGCCGCCGCGCTGCCAGCAGTCCGGGGTCCCGTCGCCGTTGCTGTCCGCTTCGAGCGACGGATTCTTCAAGAGCTGCGCGGGGGGCCAGCTCACCGGGGGCTTGAGCACTCCGCCAATGATTGCGTCCATCGTGGCCACGGTGGTGCCTCGCGAGGCGCGGGTGGCCAGCCAGTCGATGAACGCCGTCAGGTTGGCGGGTGAGATGGAATAGGTCTGCGGTGGGTCGCAGGGCCCGCAGATGTGGTGGAAGACGATGGGCACCCAGCCGCCGCCTGAGTCCTCGGCGCGCAGCACGTAGTTCTTCAGGTCCGTCAGCGTGGTGGTCGCCTGCACGGAGCCGTTGGTCCGGATGGCGTACGGGTCCGTGGGAGGCACGGGCTCGGCGGCCGGGCTGCTTCCAGTGGAGGAGGTCCTCAGTCCGCCGCTCTCCCTCGCGGAGTTGTAGTTGCAGTCGATGACGATCTGCCGCGTGGTCGCGTCCTTGTCTCCGAAGGGATAGGCGAAGGACGTGACGCGGAAGCCATCGTTCAGCAGGGCGACCCGGTCGTTGCAGATCTCCTTGCGCTGAGCGTCCGCCGACAGTTCCGTGAGGTGCGGATGGGTCAGCGTGTGGCCGCCAATCTCATGGCCCTTGTCCCGGAGCGTGCGCACCTGGGCGAGCGTGAGGCGACCGGACTGCCCCAGCCTGCTGCTGTTGATGAAGAACGTCCCCCGCATGCCACGGGCCTCCATGGCGGAGGCCGCGATGAGCTGCGAAGCCAGGCAGTCGTCGAAGTTCAGCGAGACGACCACCTGGCCGGGCAGGAGGGCGGTGGCTCGGGTCGTGGGTTCCATGGTGGGTGCTCCCCCTTGTGCACGAGGACTTCACCCACAACCTGTGCATGCGCCTGCAGTTCGGCGCCATCGGCGGACGGGCCGAACGCCCGGCCCCTGCGCGTGCTGGATGCTCAGGGCATCAGGACCATGCGTAATCCCTGCTGTCCTTCGGGCGGGAAGTGGGCGGTATATCGGTGTTCACGCATCCAGCCGGGATTGCGCCAAACCTTGTTGAACTCCGTTTCGTAGTTGAAGAACAACTCCACCCGCTCCTCTGTCGCTCGACCATGCTGGATGACCCGGGCAATGGCTTCGCGGTTCGGATGCTTGTGGCGGCTGCCATTGGTGGAGACGAGGAATCGGGTGCATGAGAGCTTCTGCAGGAGCTTTACGTGGATGTTCTTCCGGCTGCCATGGTGGGGAATCTTGAACGCGTGAAGAGCAAGCCGCTGCGTTGGCGCCGCATGACGCTGCAATGCCGCAAGGAGGTCTTGAGGGTAGGCGTCCGCGCCCAATAGGAGTCGGCAACCCTGATATTCGGCGAGGACGGAGATGCTGCTCGCATTCGGCTTCGACGAGTCGCCCTCGAAGGGCACTTCCAGCAGTGCTTCGAAGGAGGGATCGCCCAACCGGTCATCCTCGGCGGAGAGCTGCCGAGCGGTGGCCCTGCCGGGAACGAGTCCTGCCTCGATCACCGCTTCTTCCCACTCTGGCATGAGCTGCTCCAGGCGCTTCGCGGATGGGGTCAGGACCGTGAGCGTCAGGCCCTGGAAGGCATGGACGGGAAGCGGGCCCGTATCGGGGACCACCACGGCGCCAGACGCGAATCGCCGGTTCCACGGAAGGCGCTGCTCGACCAGCAACTCAGTGAGCCTTTCGCCCGCGACACCGCCCAGCTTGTCATCAGCGCGGGAGACACTCTCCAGGTGCTGCCATCCGTTGAACCAGACCTCTCCAAACGTCACCCCAAGCGATTCACGTGCCTCCAGCAGGTCGATGGCTCCCGCGATGTGATCCTCGTCGATGTGGGTCACGATGAAGAGCTCGAAATGACGGTTCGCCCGAGGAAGGGCCTCGATCCGCGCCTTCAAGTGCTCGAATGTCTCTGGACGGCCCGCGTCGATGAGGATCCGGTGGGGTGTTTCCAGCGCGCCATACTCGAGCAGTAGACAGTCGCCGTCTTGAGCGGGAAGCATCTCCAAGGCAAGCATCCGAACCTCCAGGGCCTGGGTTGCCGACGCCCCCATCTAACCATGTTCTCCACCGCGAGCGGTGTGCACGCGCGTGACGCAGGCCTACTCCTTGTGGCGGGGTCGGACGCGACTCTCATTGCGTCACGGTGGGCCCGGTCGGTGGCGGCAGGGTGACGCAGTCACAAGCCTCTTCGCCTATGTTTCCAGTCCTGTCCGAAGGGTGGCACGGGCCTGGGGTGAAGGATGCGCACGCTGTACCGGGAGTTGGTCGATAGGTATTCGAGTGAGATCACTCGCCAGGCGCTGGCGACCCTGGCGGTCCTCTCCGCGGGACAGGGGATCGACATACGCGATCTGGTCCGTGGCAACTTCGATGCACGAAGACTGAGTCGTTTCGCTCAAGGGGACCGGGTCCCATGTGGATTCCATGAGCAGGACGAGCAGCGCTTGCGCGAAGCGCTCGGTAAGCAGCAGCTCCCTGTCCGTACACTCGCGGAGGCTTGGACCTTCTTCAACAGGTGGCGCCTCGAGATCGTCCAACCGGTGCTGGCTCCCGGCATTCTGGCCTTCTGCGTGGACTTGCTGACCCATCCGGACGTCCGGGCGGCTTCAGTCCATGTCCGCGCGGGGCCGGAGCGGCTTCGGCGCCTGCCCCGATGGCCTCTTCGTGTCATCTCGCCAGGCGGTGCATCCGGAAGACGACTTTCCGAGTTGCTGGCGCACCTGCCCGACGTCGCGAGTGTTCTCGAGCGAAGGCAGAAGGAAGGCGATCTGCTGATCGTGCCAGCGAACGTGAGCATGGTTCCTGGTTCCGGAGGAACGCCGGTCGGCGGCCTGCCCCGAGCATCCCTGGCAATCGCCATCCAGCCAGAAGAGACTGAAACGGAAGACGCGATGGTCTTCGCGCTCTGCCTGAGATTCGCCCTTGATGCGGATGCAGTGGTGGTCGTCCGTGCTTCTGAAAAGCAGCGGAACGCGTTCCTGCATAGGCTGCTCCTTGAATTGATTCAAGGACGACCATTCGATTTGGCGGTTGCGACGTCTGGACTGCAGGAGCTTGCTGCGCCGCCGCTTTTCCTCTCCTCTCAACGGTTTTTGCAGGAAGCCCACCTCGAAACTTTGTCTGTTAGCAATATTGATATTGTGGAGGTTATGGCGGAGCTGCTGAACGATTCGAGAAAATATTCAGGCCCTGTCGCTATTCCTGCCGGCCTGAGTAAGTGGTTGGGAATTGATGCTCGGTGGCTTGATGGGCCCACCTTGGCGAGCGACGTGGTGATACGGTTCATCTACGAGGGTTTCAACTCGAGCCCTTCTGAATTTCTTGGCTGGTTGCTGGAACTCCGGCATCTGTTGAATCAGCAGGCCCGCGACGCCAGCGCCCCTCCGCTCGCAGGCATCAAGCCCCGCGCGAACCTGCTGGACTCCCTGGGAACGCCGACAGGTCCAGGCGCTGCTCGCGCTTCGCGTCACCTCCACGCCAACATCTTCGCGGGCCCCTCTGGCAGCGATGCGCATCCGGTCTTTGGACCCCTGGATGCCGGGCGAGCCTATCGGGTCGAGGTGCATATCGGGCCTCGCTTGCGCTCAGGGCAGGCCCTGCGCAAGCGCTTCCCCGCGGAAAAGTTGCCCCGTCAGAAGGCGGCACACACCTTGATGGTCGTGTTCGCGGACATCTCCGGAGGGGAACCCCTTCCTGAGCCCCAGGTCACTTCGTTGGTTCTTCCGAAGAAGGGGGCCAGTTCGCGCGCGGTGTTCAACTTCACTCCACGCTTGGAGGGGCGCTTCGCCGCTCGGATCGCGATCCTGCATGACAACCGCGTTCTCCAGACCATGAACCTGCGAGCTCCCGTGGGTTCGGAGCAGCCGGAGTCATCGCGCCTGGATGGCGTTCGCCTGGAACCGGAACTGGCCCCCGCGTGGACATTGGAAGAACTCGAGACGCGGAGTTCATTCGACGCCACGCTGGTCTTGAACCACGACGAGGCCGGGACCCCGCGCGCCATGGCGGTCGCCGATGGCGAGGTCCGATGGGTTTCATTGAACGGGTTGGAAAAGGCCCTGCAAGGGATTCGCGGGCAGATCGATCAAGTCACCGACAAGGAACAGTGCCCAACGGGTCTTGAGGACCCTGCCATGGTCCGATTGCTGAGGGTGCTGGCCAAGCAAGGAAGTGATCTCTGGATGGAGGTCATGGACCAGGAGGGAGTGCCGGAGCCGCTGCGGAAGGGGACCCGGATCCAGGTCATCGAGGCGCGCGAGGGAACCTTCCTCCCGGTGGAGCTGTTCTACGACCGGGAATCACCGACGGATGACGCGACGATCTGTCCCCACGCACGCCAGGCGCTTCAAGAAGGTCAATGCCCTGGAGTCTGCCCACAGGGCAGGAGCGCCGAAAGGGTGGTCTGTCCTCTCGGCTTCTGGGGCATGACCCGGGTCATCGAGCGTCAGCGGCGAGGAACGGCCAGCCCCGCGCTCGGGGATGTCGGCCTCCAGCTCAGTCCGACGCAACAGCAGAACCAGATCGCGCTGACACCCGGGGCGCTCTTTGGCTACAGCAGGAAGGTTGACAAGGGCGATCCCGGGAGCTCCGCGAAGGTGCTGAGCGCCCTCAAGGAATCGTTCCCAGAGAGCGACACCGCCGATGGCTGGGCGGCTTGGGAGCAGAAGGTTCAATCACTGGGCCCCTCCCTCCTGGTCCTGCTCGTCCACACCGATAAAGATTCAGAATCGGGGCTCCCGGTCATCGAAATCGCCAACGAATACCTGCGGCGCGCGAAGCTCAAGGCTTCACATGTCCGCAGTGACAAGGTGCCTGCGACCATCGTCCTCTTCCTGGGGTGCGATACCGCGATGCCTCCCGCTCAATACCAGAGCTTCGTGGGGCGGTTCCGGCAACTGGGGGCGGCTGTAGTGCTCAGCACCATCGCGAGCATCCGCGGGCGGCATGCCTGTCCAACGGCGGCCAACGTCATCCGTCACCTCTCCGAGGCCACCGAAGGCGTCCCACGGAGCTGGGGGGATGTATTCGTGCGGATCAAACGAGAACTTCTCGCGAAGGGCGATGCCCTGGTTCTCTGCTTCGCGGCTTATGGAGACGTGGACTGGCAGTTGGTCCATCCCCGGGAGGTGCGGACATGACGCCCCAGGAAATGAAGGCGGTCGCTCGGGAGATGGAATACGACGAGGAGATGGCGTCCACCGCTGCGGGGCGGAAGGCCCAGAGGGTGCTTCAGGATGCGCGCGACCAGGAGTTGAGCGGCAATCTGGAATCAGCTTTGTCCCTGCGAAGGGAAGCGCTGAGCTACTTTTCGGATGACGATGATGGCGCGGCGGCATCATCGGCACGACATGATCTGGCCCATTCACTCACCCTGGGCGCGGCGCTGTCGGACTGGACCGCCATCAATTCCGCCATCGGACTGCTTCGCAGGGCCCTGTCGTCTCCGTCCCGTCAGGCCAGCTTCATGCGCCGGGCGCAAAGCGAGAACTCCCTGGCGGTATGCCTGCGGACGCTGGCACGCCTGCTTCCGGACGAAGACGCAATACCAATACTCAAGGAGATCGAGCAACTCTACCGGAGCGTCATTTCGCACACGGCTCGCTGCGGCCGTGTGGGGTCGAGGCTGCTGGCGGAGGCGCACCTCAATCTGGGCAACCTCCTCTCGGAGGCGGGATCGATCAACAAGGCTGTTCTCGAGTACGAGCACGCCATCTCCGGGGCCTACAAGGCCATGCGTGACAAGAACGGCCCGATGCAGCATGTCATCGCGAGGGCGCGGTTGGGGACGGCCGAAGCACTTCTCGCGCGGGGACGAAAGAACGATCTGCCGGCGGCGGAGACACAGGCCCGAGAGGCCGTGAAGGAGCCCGAGCCCGGACGAGAAGACATCGGTTGGATCCTGTTGGCGGAGATCTCCATGTCTGGGACGGCACCGGAACGGCTCGCCCTGGCGAGGGAGCATCTTCGGAAGGTGCGACCGACGCGACTGGAAAGTGCCCCATGGCGCATCCGCCACGCCAAGGCGTTGCGGCGCGCGGGCGCCCCGGATGAGGCCCTGGGCGTCTTGAAGGATTGGATAGACAGGTCCATCGAGGCGCGGGCCCAGACGATCGCGGATTTCGCCGCGGACGTGGCCGCCATGGAATTCAAATCCGCGGCGGCACTGGGCGCGCGCATTCTCGCCCAGGACAAGGCGGACGGCGTGGGAGCATTCCTCTATTTGGAGAATGCAAGCGGGATGCGGTTCGCCGAAAACCTCAGCGCCTATGCATGGCGGCCGAGGGACCCATTGGCGGCGAAGTTGTCGCGCGAACTGAAGCTCCATACCCACCGTGCCGCCGTCTACGACGGGTGCGCACGCTCTCTGGAGCGGATGGCGCTGACCGCCCAACGGGAGATCCTTCGCGACACCTTGAAGAAATCCCGCGAGCTCCCGCACGAGGAACAAAGCGGCTTTCCTGACAAGGAACATTGGGTCCGGACACTTTCGGCCGCACTGGCCGCTCAGGTGCCCTTGCATTACCTCCAGGCGGAGGTCGAGGCCCACGGAGAGAGAAGCATCCGGTTGAAGTCCGCGCTCCTGCGCCACGACCCCCACTACGCTCAGGTCCATCGTGTCCTGGCGCGCGAAGTGGAACGCGAAGACCTCGAAGCCATCCTGCGCTCGGCGCCAGAACAGGTGTTGATACGTTTCAGTCTGGAGCTGGGAGATCTGCTCGCGGTCGCTGTGTGGATGGACGAAGAACAGCTGGTCGCGAGGAGTGTCTCGCTCCAGGTGAAACCGGAGTTGCGCCGGCTCCTTCGGGCGGTTTCCCGGGGACGCAAGAAGGTTGAGTTCGACCGGGCCAGCCAATTGCTGGCCCAGCTTGACCTGGGGCCCATCCTGCCTGCCGGGCGGCGTCGCAGGGCGGTGTTGCTGCCGTCTCATTCCGCGGCCGCGCTACCGCTCGCGGCGCTGGGACCCGAAGGCAATCGATTGATGGACCATTTCAACTCGCTGGTCTGGCTCGCGGGTCTCCTTCCGCTGCGGATTCGCCCGGCGGCCTGTCCGCCGAGGTCCGGACATGGGGTGTTCGATCCGCGCAGCACGGGTTTCAGTAATATCGCATTGTCCCAATCCCTGGCGGGTGAACGCCGGTTCGTAGGGCACGAGGCCCAAGCCAATGCGCTGGTGCAAACCGTCGCGCAGGCTGAGACCATTTGCATCTACACGCATGGGAAGCATGAGACCGGGGAGATGCCGTCGCTTCAGCTGTGGAACGAAGAGTGGCTGGACACGTCGGTGCTGATGGGCCACGTCGTGGGCTTGGAACGAATGGAGATCTGGGCCTGCCAGACCGGAACGAACCGGGCGACGGACTCGCTGACTCTCCTCCGCCCCAGGGATTCCTGAGACACCTTTCTGGGGGATAGCCTCCCCCTCGTGAGGTGGATGTGAAGAAGCAGAAGCAGGACAGGACGGCAGAGCGCGGTCGGTTCTCGGCGAAGCGGAAGAAGGAGGCCGTGCTCCGTCTGCTCAAGGGCGAGGAGCTCGACGCCCTCTCCCGAGAGTTGGGCGTCACGGCAGCGGTGCTGAGCGAGTGGCGGGAGAAGTTCCTGGCTGG
>NZ_RAWF01000229.1:0-16222 GCF_003612075.1 Corallococcus sp. CA041A | reverse complement strand
GGGCGGGGACGGGGCATGAAAAAAGCCCCGAAATCACTTGGGAAAGTGACTCCGGGGCTGCTTGATGGCCAGGGTCAGACTTGAACTGACTACCTGCGGATTATGAGACCGCCGCTCTAACCAGGTGAGCTACCTGGCCGTGAAGCCCCGCCCGTATACCGGGCCAGGGCCGTGACCGCAAGAACTTCGGACGGGGGAGGAGGGACGTCCTGACAGCACGAGGTCTCCCTCCCAGCCCTGGCGCCGGCGCCTGCCCGGCCGAGGGGCGGCAGGCCCTGGCCCGGCGGCTCAAATGTCGTCGTCGCGCAGGGCCATAGAGGCGTCGTACTCGTTCTGCCAGACCTGCTCGGTGGGGAAGCGCTCCTCGAACTTGGTGGCGAATGCGTTGTCGCCACCGTTGATGGTCACCATGCCATCTGAGGCCCCTCGAACGAGTCACCGCTACTGGTAGCGCGCGACCCAGAGGTTGTCGCCATCCGCGGCGGTCTCAATCCACACCGCCGTTGCATGTCCATTCAGCTCCATGGCCCCCGTGATGGCGCCCACGACAGCTCCCGGCGCGGACCGCAGGGGTTCCGGGGGGCGGAAGTTGCCAGGGGCATATTGGTAGCTCGCCCAGGCTGTGTGGTCGGACTGTGCCCAGAGAGCGACCTGGTCACCGGCCGGGTCGGAGGCGAGCACTGGATATCCGCCAGGCACGGTGCCTCCGAGCCGAGGGTTGTTCGGGTCGACGCTGCGGTCGAAGCGCGGACGGATGTCCCAGGCCTCGTTCGCCGCGATGTACACGCGCCCCTCGGCGGCCCCGGTGAGGGGCGGAGGGTGGGGGATGTACAGCCAGCCGGCCAGTGCGTCGCCCGTGTTCGTCGCGACGACGATGGACGGGTTGAACATGCCTCCGTAGTCGGAGATGTGCGAATCGATGCGCTCGGCGGGCTGCCATGCGTTGCTCTTGCGGTCGTAGCGGCGTGCGTCGATTCCCTGCATCAGTTCGCCGCTCAGCGTCGAGAAGTGCTGTGGCCAGGCGGCGAGCGCGTTGCCCGCCGCGTCCATGGCGATGGCGGGCGTCGTGGCCGCGCCGTAGTTCGTTCGGCTCAGGATGGCATCGCCACACCACTGGAACGTGTCGGCGTTGTACGTGCTGCCATGAATGGCCTGGGTCCCGCGGGTGTCCGCCTGCTGCCACTGCACGAGCGCGTTAGCGTTCGCGTCGAGGGCGGCGGCGGGCCAGAGAGACGGGGTGTCACGCGCCGAATTGAGGGGCACCGGCGGCTGGACCCACCGGTTGCTGGCCACCCCATAGCGCATGGCCATCACCCGGTGCTCGGCGGGCTTGCACAGCGTTTTGCAGAGGGTTGTCCAGACGAAGACTGCATCGCCCGTGGGAGACATGGCCAGGCGCATGGTGGGTGTGTCGTCAACGGGGAACGTGAGCTGTAGCGCGAGGCTCCATTGGCCTGTCGCCGCCGAAAAGTGGCTTGCGAAGAAGGTGTTGCCAGCCGGGGTCTGCTGAAGCCAGACAGCGAGCGCATTTCCCTGCTCATCCGCGGCCAGACTGCTCCGCAGAAGGTTGCCGGGTTGGGATTGGAGCGGCTGCTCGGGCGTCCATGTGTCGGACGTGGCGTCATAACGGCTGGCGTAGATCGCCGTGTAGTCGTGGGGCGCGTTCTGGGTCGTGCCATGCGCGAAGACGGCGAAGGCGCTCCCGGAGGGGCCCGCCGCCACGCGCGTGTGCTCCCACGAAAGCGACGGCCCGGCGGAGAGCCGCTGGGGCTTGCTCCAGCGCATGATGCTCGAAGCCCCCGCGATCGGATTCCGCGGGGAGGGGGCCACCCCCAGGGGGCAGACCGCGCAGCCGAACTCACACAGGGCCAGTCCCATCACGAACAGCGAGGCGCAACGGAAATAGAATCTCATCTGGACAGCGCCTGGATCTACTCCCTGTCCCCCTGACGGGTCACTGCCCGCGAGTCCCTTCCGTGAGAGCAGAATGCAACGGTTGACGCGGTGACCCGGTAGAGTCGGGGTGGTGGCTCCGTCCCCCCTCGGCTGGCCCGAGACTTCTTTCTGACCCTCTGGAGATGAAGTGACGCTCGTACCTCTTCTTGTCGTCGTCCTCGCATCGACCGCGCCCGCGGGTGACGTGCCGCGCTCAGGCTATTTCGGTGCGGGAGTCAACCTGGAGCCCCTCTCACTGGGGCCCGTTCAGGCGTTCTCGGGCGGCCGGGTCGCGGTAGGCGTCAGCCTCCAGGCCGCGTTCCAGGTGGATCTCGGTTCCCGGTGGGCGTTCCGCCTGCCGCTGGAGGTGGGGGTCGGCGGCTCCGGGGATTCCACCTTCTCCGAGCTGGGCGTCACCCCGGGGCTGCTCTACCGCTGGCGCGGCGATGCGGACCAGCGATGGGTTCCGTACCTCGGTGCCGGGCTGAAGCTCGGAGCCGCGGGAGCGGGCAGGGAGTTTCTGGGGCTCCCTCTCGTCACCACCGTGCAATCGCTCGACCTCGACTTCGATGACGATGACGGGGAGTCGGATCCCAACTTCGAGTCGCGCCTGGGCGCTTTCCCGGAGGTCTGGGCCGGGGTGGAGTGGCACCCCAACCGATGGTTCTCGCTCAATGTGGCCGCTGCCTATACCTACGTGCGGGTGCTCGGCACGAGCGTTCATCTGCTGCATGAACGGGTGGGCGTGAGGTTCTCCCTTTAACGGGACTCTGACGGGGACGGGTGCCCCTGCGGTGGGGTGCCGCTTCCGCTCATGCAGCGCTGCATCCCTTCCGCCATGCGCTGGACCTCCTCGACCTGGCCGGGGTTCTTCGCGGTGAGCCGCAGAAGGGCCCCGGTCCGCGTCTGCTCCACCTTCACGTCCGCCATTCCGTGCATGGGGCAGTGCATTCCCGCTCCGCCCATGCCATGGCCCATCATCCCGCCGCCCATCATTCCGCAGGGACAGCCAGATTGCTGCTGCGCGGGCGCGTTCGTCTGTCGCTCCGGGTTGGGTGCCTGCCCAGTGCCTTGGGCTCCGGCGAGCGGTCCAAAGAGCAGTCCCGTGGTGATGAGCAGACCGTATCCAAGCTTCCTCATGGCAGTTCCTCCCAGGCTCGAACTTCCCCAAGGAAAAGCTGCTGCCGGAGCTGGAGGCCGGCCTGGCCAGGCCAGAGTGGGACGTGGGGGGAGGCGGTGGCTCGCCGCGTGAGGCGGCATCATTCCTCGGGGCCGTGAGGTGGTGAACCTCATGGACCGCGGGACATCGACACGGGTCCTCTTCCTGGCTGCCATCACAGCATGGCCACGAGGTCCCCCATGAGCACCCGAACGACTGAGTCCGCGCACGCTCCGGTTCGCGAGGAGGACGTCCCCGGAACCTCGGAGCGCAGGGCACCCCCTGGAAGCCTTCCTGAGGCGGGAGGAATGGGAACCCTGACCCGGCGAAGCATGCTGGCGACAGCGGGCGCTACCCTCACGGGTGGCGCGATGCTGCTGAGCGGCTCCGAGGCTCGCGCCCGGCCGGAAGCCCAGGGGACTCGCGGGCCGCGCCCCGGGATGCCCGGCCGGGACTACCAGCCCGTGGTGGTGCCCAATGGCTCCAAGCTGCCGTGGAAGGTGGTGGACGGCGTGAAGGTCTTCCACCTGGTGGCCGAGGAGGTGGAGCATGAGTTCGCGCCCGGGCTGAAGGCCTTCTGCTGGGGTTACAACGGCCGGGTCCATGGGCCCACCATCGAGGCGGTAGAGGGGGACCGGGTGCGCATCTACGTCACCAACCGGCTGCCCACGCCCACCACCGTGCACTGGCACGGCAGCATGGCTATCACTTCCGCATCACCGAGACGGACGGCGGGCCTGTTCCAGAGTCCGCGCGGCAGCCGGAGACGACGGTGCTCGTCCCCGTGGGCAGCGCACGCGCCATCGAGTTCGTGGCGGACGCGCCCGGCGACTGGGCCCTGCATTGCCATATGACGCACCACCTGATGAACCAGATGGGCCATGCCTTCCCCAACATGATTGGCGTGAAACCGGGTGGGCTGGACGCGAAGGTGCGCGCGCTGCTGCCCGGCTACATGACGATGGGCCAGACGGGCATGGCGGGGATGGGCGAGATGGGGATGCCTGTCCCGCCCAATTCCATCCCCATGGGGGGGCGCCAGGGCAAGCACGACTTCATCACCATGGGCGGCATGTTCACCGTGCTCAAGGTCCGTGCGCGACTGGACGGCTACAAGGACCCGGGTTGGTATGACAACCCGCCAGGCACGCTGGCCGAGGCGGCGGGCGCGGAGTCGCTGCGCCGGGACGGCATCGACGTGGATGCCCCGGCACCGGTGGAGCCCGGCTCACCGGCTTGACTGTTCAGCCGCTCAAGGATCGCTGTAGCGGTACTTCGAGGATGATCCCCGCCGGTCCCATCCGCCCGCTTGCGGAGAGGTCGACTATTCCCTCTGCAGGGAGTGCTCCTGGTGCTCGGTCTCCCCGGCCCCCTCCTTGCCAGTCTGCGCTTCGTACCGCTCATGCGCCGCGTTGGCGGTGAAGCTCGCCGGGGAGGCGAGCGCCAGCGGCAGCGGCTGTGCAGGTCCAGCCCCTGGCGCAGGAGGTTCTTGAGGCCTCCGTAGCTGTACGTGCCGTAGTAGTGGGCTCGCCGGGCGGCCGCGCGTGCGAGCTCGGGCGGGAAGCCTTCCAGGTGCGTGACGATGGCCTGCACCGCGCGCAGCTGCGACAGCACGTCGTCGGAGTCGAAGACGGCACGCACGTACGTGAGCACCTCCTCGCCCAGCTGCGCCGCGCGTGCCTCCTGCGGTGGCGCAGGTCGGCGCGGTGCTGGGGCAGGTGCTCCTCGCAGGTGCTGTAGAGGCCCGCGCCACGCCGGGCGTGCGACCGCTGCCCCAACGGCTCCGGACTGCGATCCGCTTGGCCGACTCCGCTACGAACAGCTTGGGTGACCCGACTGCGATCCATTACCCCGGCCCGTCACAGCCGCTGCCTGGGCTGTAGTGCAGCGCGTCGGCGAGGCCGTCCTTGTTGGCGTCGGTGAAGGTGACGTGCAGCCCCTGGATGGAGGCGAGCTGCTGCCATTGAAACATTGAAACCGTGATGACCAGCCGAGGGGGGCTGACTCAGCAGGTCGGAGGAGGGTGCTAAGTCATTTCAAGCAGGCCGATTCGCTCATCAATTCTGGCGCGGCACACGGCGGAGCACGGACAAATGGCGAGCGAACCTGCCCGACTTGCAAGGTTGGGGTTGAGGTACGGCCCAAATCAAGACGTTGCCAGAAATGAGAAGAGGGGCTGATGGAAGATCCCCATCAACCCCCCCTCTGATAATCGGAAACGAGGAACGACCAGCCTCGACAGCTGGCGTCAAAACGCATCACTACTAACGCGCCTTCGGGCCGCCGCGAACGTGGATCTTGATCTTCATGTCGTGCCTCCTTTCGAATTGAACGCTACGTGTACTCAAAGCTGGATGTCAAATCGAACCAGGGATTAATGTGCAACGCATTGCGGCGATGCGGACGAAGTCCCGCGTCGCATCGTGGCGCCTGTATTCATCCAATGGGGGCGTGAATCACAAAGCAGGGGCCGAGGTGTTGACACGGCGCGACCATTAAGGCGACTTTGGTTCGCGGACCATGGCATATCCCTTCGAGCGGACCCTTCGTTCCCTGAACTACGAGTCGGACACGCGCCTCGTGTTCGTCGCTCTGATGGTGTTGTGCGCTGGCGGGCTCATCGCCTGGTCGCTGTTCGCCAAGGTTCCGCTCGTCAAGGCCAGCTCACAGGCCCGGATCGAGCCACACAACGCCGTCCATCGCATCGAGCCGCCCAGCGCGGGCAGGGTCGTGCTCTCGCTGCTCAAACTCGACCAGGAGGTCAAGGAAGGCGACCTTCTCATCGAGTTCGACGCACGGGTCGAGCGCCTCGAACTCGAGCGGAGTAAGGCGACGCTCTCCGCGACCGAGACGGAGCTCGCCATCATCCGCCAGCAGATCACCAACAAGCGCGAAGAGGCGGCTTTGACGGCACGGGTGGACGAGGTCGCGGTCAAGGAGGCGCTGGGGAGGGAGCAGGAGCTCGCGCCCAGGCACCGGCTCGCGGTGGAACGCGAGCAGCTGGCCCTCAAGAGCCCGACGGGCTCGGTCTCGGAGATGGAGAAGCTCGAGCGCACGACCGATGTCGACGCGCTCCGCTTCGCGCAGACGGCGCAGGGCCTGGCGCTCACCCGACTGCGGCACGAGCAGAACGTGCGCCGTCAAGCCCTCGCCGCGCAGCTGCTGGCACTCGAGCGCGAGGAGCTGGGCGCCGAGGGGCGGATCCGGGACCTCCAGGGCACCATCGACCGCCTTGAGTACCAGATCGAGCGGAAGCTGTATCGGGCGCCGGCCACGGGCCACCTGGTCGACGTGGCGGAGCTCGGCGCGGGAGCGTTCATCGCCGACGGGCAGCGGGTCGGCACCATCGTCGCGAGCGATGCCGAGGTGCGGGTGCGCGCCCGTTTCCCGAAGGAGGTCGTCGGATTGATCCAGCCCGGTCAAACGGCGCGCCTCAAGCTCGACGGCTACCCGATGACCATCTACGGGACGGTCCCCGCCAGGGTGACGGCCGTCGGGACCGAGCCCGGCCAGACCGCCACGCCCGAGGCCATCCCCGGTACGGTGCGCGTCGAGCTCAAGTTCGCACCGCCGGACGATCCTCGCATCCAGCTGCGCCACGGCATGACCCTGGTGGTGGAGGTCGAGGTCGCGCGGGCGTCGCCTGTCGCGCTGCTGATGCGGGCGGTCGGCGAATGGAATCCGCAGCCTGAAGAAGGGCCCACGACCGTGTTTCGGCCCGAAGCCGAGGCCCGCTGACCATGACTCCTCCCAGGCGCCGGCGCTCGATCATTCCCGAGGTGATCCAGATCTCGGCGACGGATTGCGGCCCCGCTTCACTCAAGAGCCTGTTCGCGGGGATGGGCGCCGAGCTCAACTATCGCGTCCTTCGCGAAGTGTGTCAGACGGACGTCGATGGCACCTCGATCGTCACCTTGGATGAAGTCGCGAACCAGCTCGGGCTCGACTCCGAGCAGGTGATGCTTCCGCTCGATCACGTGGTGGTCCCCGAAGCCAAGGCGCTTCCCGCCATCATCGTCACGCTCAGCGCGGGAGGACGGCCGCACTTCGTGGTGCTGTGGAATCGCGTCGGCCCGTTCATCCAGGTCATGGACCCGGCGGCGGGCCGTCACTGGACCCGGATTTCGACGCTGCTGAGCCACCTGTACCAGCACACCACGTCCGTCCCGGCGACCGGCTGGCGCGAATGGGCTGGGTCCGAGGAGGCGGTCGCGACGTTCGAGCGCCGCCTGCTGGAGCTGGGTGAGACGCAGGCGCGGGCGCTGGTTGCCCGGGCACTCAAGGACCCCGGGCATCTGTCGATCGCCAGGCTCGACGCCGCGTGCCGGGCGTCCGAAGCGATGATCCGCGCGGGCGCCGTCCGGCGAGGCCGGACGGCGGCGGGTCTGCTGCAATCCATGATGGCGAAGGACGATTCCGGCGAAGTGCCCATTCCCGCTGCCTATTGGTCCGTTCGCCCCAACCCCGAGGTGGAGGGCGAGCTGTCGATGACCGGCGCGGTGCTGATGCGGGTTCGCGGTTGGCGCGAGGCTTCGAGCGCGGGCGAAGACGCGCCGAGAGCCGTGCTCGCGAGCGACCTGGCGACGGAGCTCGTCGCCAGGCAGGTGAGCCCGGCGCGAACGCTGCTCCGCCTGCGAGGCGAAGATTCGTGGGTCGTTCCGGGCCTGATTGCGGTGGGACTGGTGTTCGCCACCTTCGGGCGGATCCTGCAAGCGCTGATGCTCCGTGGCGTGCTCGACCTGGGGCGCGACCTCGGCACGTTCGCGCAGCGTGCGACGGGCATGGCCGTTCTCGCGGGCGTCGCGCTCTGCTTCATGCTCATCCAAATCCCCATTTCATTGGGATTGCTCGGCATCGGCCGCCGGCTCGAGGTTCGGCTGCGGAAGGCGTATTTCGAGAAGCTCCCCGAGATGGAGGACCGCTATTTCCAGAGCCGGCTCGCCTCCGACATGGCGTCTCGCACGCACAACATCCAGGCGATGCGGTCGCTGCCGCTCCTGCTCTCGCAGGCCCTGGTCCTGTCGCTCGAAGTCGCGAGCATCACTGCCGCGCTCATCTGGGCCGCACCGCACGCATGGCACATCGTGCTCGTGCTCGCGGCGGTCACGCTGCTCGTGCCCCTGGTCGCGCAGAAGCTGCTCTTCGAGCCCGACCTGCGCGTGCAGATGCACTCAGGCGCGCTCAGCGGATTCACCCTGAACGCGCTCGTCGGGCTCACGCCGATCCGGATCCACGGCGCCGAGCGGTCGCTGCGCCGCGCGCAGGAGACCTTGCTCGTCAGCTGGAGCAAGGCGCGCTATTGGCTCCAGACGCTGTCGGTCGGGTTCGAAGGCGGGCTGATGCTGGTGAGCTACGGCCTCGTCATGCTGCTCGTCTATTCGTACCTCGAGGGCACCGATCGGGCTTCGCTGGTGTTGTTGGTCGTCTATTGGGCGCTGCGGTTCCCCATCCTCGGCCAGCGGCTGATGATGCTGAGCCGCGCGTTCCCGAATGCGATGAACCGGGTTCGCCGGCTCCTCGACGTCATCGGCGATATCAAGGATCCGCCGGCCCGACCCGAGGCGCCAGCGCAGGAGCCTGTCGCGCCCGCGGACGCCGCGAGCGGCGTTTCGATCGTGATGGAGAAGGTCCGCGTGAAAGGCGGCGGTCACACCATCCTCGACAAGGTTTCCTTGAACATCGCCCCCGGCGAGCACGTGGCCGTGGTCGGTGTCTCTGGAGCAGGCAAGTCGACGCTGGTCGGCCTTTTGCTCGGCTGGCTCCGGCCGGCGCGCGGCGAGATCAAGATCGACGGGCAGGTGCTCGATCAGGCCGCTGTCGAGCGGCTGCGGCGCACCACGGCCTGGGTGGATCCGGCGATCAGTCTCTGGAACCAGAGCCTCATCGACAACCTCCGGTATGGCAACGACGGCGCGCACGGCTGGTCACTGTCGGGGGCGCTCAAGGGCGCCGAGATGCTCGACATCCTCGAGGCGCTTCCAGACGGGCTGCAGACGTCGTTGGGCGAAGGCGGAGGGCTGGTCTCGGGCGGCCAGGGTCAGCGCGTGCGCCTGGCGCGCGCGATGCTTCGCTCCGGCGTGCGCCTGGCCATCCTCGACGAGCCCTTTCGCGGTCTCGATCGCGACCGGCGCGCGCGGCTCCTCGCCGAGTCCCGGCGGCTCTGGGCGGACATCACGCTCCTCTGTGTCACCCACGACGTCGAGCACACCCAGGAGTTCGATCGCGTGCTCGTGATCGAGAACGGTCGGATCCTCGAGAACGGGCCGCCGAAGGAGCTGCTCGCGAACAAGGAGTCGCGGTACGCCGTGCTCCTTCGCGCCGACCAGGAGAATCGCACGCTGCTCTGGGGCGGAGGGAGCTGGCGCCATTGGTGGCTTTCGCACGGCCAGCTGGTGGAGAGGCCGGCGCCGAAGCCGGTGGAGACGCCGGTCGCGGAGCCCGTCGCAGGCAAGTTGGAGCTGGCGGGATGACGCGCTCGCACTCCGACCTGTTGTGGCCGGTCGAGCGACTGCCCGACGCGCTGGAGCAGCTGGCGCAGAGGCAAGGCTATGGCAGGGCCGCGGGCGAGATCGCTCCGCCCGCGGCGGCCGTCGAGCCGAGCCGGGTCTGGATGTTCGCGCTCGGAGATCGACTCGGCGTGGAGCTCGAGCCGATCACGCCGCTCTACCACGAGCTGCCCGACGTCCTCGAACGCGCCGCGCCCTGCATCCTCCAGGTCCGGCGAGACGGCGTCCCGTCCTATCTGGTGCTGCTGGGGACGCGGCGCGGGAAGCTGCGCCTGCTCGCGCGCGACGCCACGGCGGTTTCGGTCCAGACGAAGAGCGCGCTCGCGCTCCTGCGCGAAGAGCAGGAAGCCACCGTCTCCGAGGTGGACCAGCTGCTCGGCGGCGTGGAGATGTCGCCCCGTGCGCGCGAGCACGCCCGCTCACGGATGCTGCTGCAGCGGCTTGGCCAGGCGCAGCTGCGCACCGGCTGGATCATGCGCCCCAGGCGCACCGCGAGCCGGCGGACGCTGCTCGGCGACATCCCGTCGCTCGCCGCCGGCATCCTCGTGAGCCACACGCTCCTCTCGCTGGTGCTGGCTGGCTCGTTCTGGTTGCTCGGTCGCGCCGCGCTCCAGGCCCACCTCGAGACCGGCTGGTTCCTGGGGTGGATCGCCGTGATCGCGTGCGCGATTCCGCTGCGCATGCTCGAGGTGTGGTGGCAGGGCGTGTTCTCGATCCGGCTCGGAACGCTGCTGAAGCAGCAGCTCCTCGCGGGAACCCTCAAGCTGACCCCCGACGAGGTGCGGCTCGACGGCATCGGCCGCCATTTCGGCCGCGTCGCCGAGGCCGAGGTCGTCGAGCAGCTCGCGGTCGGCGGTGCCCTGCTCGCGGTGTTGTCACTCGTCGACTTGATCCTGGCGGGCGTCATCCTCGTGCTCGGGGCGGGAGGGTGGCCCCAGGCGATGGTGCTCGTCCTGTGGGTCGTGGTCGCGTTCGTCCTCGCGCGCCGCCACTACGGCGTCCAGCGGGCGTGGTCGAGCGCGCGCGTCGAGATCACCCACGACCTGCTCGAGCGCATGCTCGGCCATCGAACGCGGCTGGCGCAGCTTCCACTCGAGCGCTGGCATGATGGCGAAGACGTCCGCTTGAGCTCCTACTCAGAGATCTCGAAGGTCATGGATCGCCGGACCATGCAGCTGACCGCGCTCCTGCGCGACGGCTGGTTGGTGCTCGCCCTGCTGACCTTGCTGCCGGCGTTCAGCAGCGGTACGGCCAATCCCAGCGCGCTGGCGGTGTCCGTGGGCGGCATCTTGCTCGCGCTGCGAGCCTTCGACGAGGTCGCCGTCTACTTCCAGCAGGTCTCCCAGGCGGCGGTGTCGTTCGAGCAGATCCGCGACTTGTTGCTCGCGGTGGGCCGCCCCGAGCTCGAATCGAAAGTCCCTCTCGAAATGGAGGGAGGCAAGCCCACCGACGCCGCCGGCGGAACCCTCATCGAGGCGCGGGGCGTGACCTTCCGGCACGACGCGCGCACCCGGCCGGTGCTCGAGAACTGCTCGTTCCAGATCGCGCAGGGCGACCGCATCCTGCTGGAGGGCCCATCGGGCGGTGGCAAGTCGACGCTGGTGTCGCTGTTGACGGGCCTGAGGACGCCGCAGGGCGGTGTGATGCTGCTGCACGCGTTGGACCGCGCGACGTTCGGCTCCTCGGGCTGGCGCAAGCGCATCACCGCCGCGCCGCAGTTCCACGAGAACCACGTCCTGTCCGGCAGCTTCGCGTACAATCTCCTGCTCGGGCGCGAGTGGCCGACCTCGCCCGAGCTGCGGACCAAGGCCGCCGCGCTGTGCAAGGAGCTCGGGCTGGACGAGCTGATCGCCAAGATGCCCGCCGGCCTCGAGGAGATGATCGGCGAGACCGGCTGGCAACTCTCGCACGGCGAGAAGAGCCGGCTCTACATCGCGCGCACGCTGCTGCAGGGGGTCGAGCTGGTCATCCTCGATGAGAGCTTCGCCTCCCTCGATCCCGAGACCATGCGGGTCGCGCAGCGCTGCGTCCTCAACCACGCGAAAGCCCTCGTGGTCGTCAGCCACCCATGAGACTTCGATTCACGCTCGCCCTCCTCGCGACGCTCTGCTCCGGTTGCGAGCTGATCCGTCCCGTCGTCGTCGAACCGCCTCTGGCGCCGAGCAGCTACTCGACCGCCGTCGATCCGCGCCCCGAGCCGCCCCAACCGTCCAGCGCCCCCGAGGGCGGGGTTCCAAGCCCGCGGCCGTCGGAGGAGGGCGTGCCCGCGCAGCCAGCCGAGCCCATCACCCAGGACGCAGTCTGGTGGACGGCGTTCGCCGATCCGGCTCTCGACACGGCCATCCAGGAGTGCTTCGGCGACAACCTGGCCCTGCGCGACGCGCGGGAGCTGATCTACGAGAACCAGCTCGACCCCGCCGTGCCGCAAGGTTGGTGGTACCCGCTCCAGGTCGGCATCCTGAACCCGGCGGGGCTGAGTCATGTCGTCGCCAACGTTCCGCCCGCGCCGCCAACCCGGACCGAGTACAGCGTCGCCACCGTCGGTGTCGGCGTGGCCTACCAGGTCGACCTGTTTGGCGCCCTCGATGCGCAGCGGCGCGCGGGATTGAACTTCGCCGAGCAGCAGCGGCAGCTCACCGAGGGCCGCGTCCAGGACCTCGCGGTGCGGATCACCCAGATCTGGTTCGACATCCTCGAGGCCCGCGCGCTCCGGGACCTCACGCTGCGGCAGATCGACTACAACAAGGAGCTGCTCCAGCTGATTCGAGCGCGGTTCGAGCAGCACCTCACGCCCCGGCTCGTGGTGCTGCAGCAGGAGCAGCTGCTGTTGAACCTCGAATCGCAGGTGCCGCTGATCGCCACCCGGAACGCGCTCTTGAATTCGGAGCTGAAGGCGCTGCTGGGCCGGGTACCCAGCCCCGCCGACGACGTCATTCCACTCGATCGACAGCTTCCCGATCTCCCGCCCCCTCCGAAACTCGGAACGCCGGGCGACCTGAACGCGAACACGCCCGAGATGCGGCTCGCGGAGCTGCGCGTCGCCGAGGTCGAGCACCGCATCAACGCGAACCTGGCGAGCTGGCTTCCGACGATCCAACTGGTGGGCAACGTGGGCGCTTCGAAGTACGGCCTCAAGGAGCCGGTCCTGGGCGAGTCCGTCGTCGGGGTGGGCCTGACCTGGGCCCTGTTCGATGGAAGGCGAGTCACCGAGTACTTGCGACTGCCGATCCAGCTCCAGCGTCGCCACGTCCAATACCAGCTCGCGCTGCACACCGCGATCGGACGGGTGCAGGATGCCGTGGTCCAGGAGGAGAACGAGGCGACGAGCCTGCGCAGCCTGCGCGCGCAGGTCCAGCTCGGGCGGCAGCTCCTGGACGAGGCGAGGCGGATCTTCGAGCAGGGGCAATCGGACTATCTGACGGTGCTCTCCGCCCTGACGAATCTGGTCGGGCTCGAGCGCGCGAGTCTGCAAGCGCAACGGCTGCTGCTCAACCATCGCGTCGAGGTCTATCGCTCGCTCGGCGGCACCTGGTCGCGCGACGTCACACTGGAGCGGGAGTGAGAAGCCATGGCACAGCTGCAAGCGGATGAGATGCTCTACATTCCCAATCGAAAGCGGCTCACGCACGACCGGCTCGACGCAGGGAATGGCCAGCAGGTCCTGCACCTCTTCTATGGCGAGGTGGAGCTCATCTTCGACGAGCCGGACATCGCGCCCCTGGGCGAGAAGCTGCTCCAGGTCGAGCAATTTCAAGCCTCCGACGCCATGGCGTGGTCGGACGGCGCGCCCCATTCCTGGGACAAGATCCGGGACCTGCTCGAAGCATTGATCGAACAGCGGGTGTTGAGGCGGGTCTCGGATGCGCCCACGGGCCGCACCGCGGTGTCCTTCCCTGAGCGGTTGGGTGAGGTGCCAGCCGGGCGTGAGCCGCTCACGTTCAGCGCCCGCGACAATCGTTGTCCCTTTCTGACCGAACAGGCGTTCGGACGGGCGTTCGAGCTCTCGAACCTCGAGGTGGTCGTGCCGGTCTACCGCGTGGCGCATCCGGCGCTCGACGGTGACGGCCGGCAAGTGGGCGAGAACAACGTCGCACCGCGCACCTTGTTCCTCGATCTCCCCACCGTGCGCAAGCAGTGCCAATACGCCGGGAGCCGGTACCAGAACGAACTCCCGATGAACGTGACCGCGATGAAGGCCATGGCGCGTCAGTGGCCGGACCTGCTCTCGCTGACCGAGCAGTTCCGCAAGGCCTTCCTCGCGCGCATGCCACCCCGGACCCCGGGCGTGCTCACGGCGGGCGAGCTCCACATGATGGTCGTCTGCACGCTCGCGTCGGTCGGGTACGTGCTGGTGCGGGGCACCCATCCGGTGCCGAACGGAGAGCTCGACAGCGGGCTCGCGGCCATGTTCCGGCTGATCGACGGAGTTCGCCTGGTCACCAACGACCTGGTGCGCGACGCCCCCGAGCAGCCCGTCACCGCGCAAACGATCGTGGACTATGCCGAGCGTCACGCGGTCTTCCATGGTCCGCACGGCGTGTGCGCCGGGCCGCCGGCGCTGATCAACGAATATCTGCAGGTGTTGACCGGCTCGGCCCCGGCACCCATCGAGGCCCAGCCCGACATCGCAGCGCGCCTCGGCGATCTCGACGCCGCGATCGATTACGGCCTGCTCGGGCAGCGCGTCGAATCGGTGGTCCGCTTCCTCGGCGCGACCCAGGGGCTGCTCCACGAACGGCTCCGGGCGGCGTTCGCCGGACACCTCCCGCGCACCGCGCTGCAAGAGTGCGTGGAGGCGCCCATCGATGTCGCGCATTACCCGTTGCTCCGGGACGATTTCCCACTCGCCGAGACATACCAGCGCGAGATCAAGCTCAGCCGCTGGTTGTTCGCGCGCATCGGCGAGGCGTTCCCCGGCACGCCTCAGGGCACCTCGCTGGACGAGCTGGCGAAGCTGGATCCCGCCGAGCAGGCCACGAGCCAGCGGCGACTGGCCGAGCTCTTCGCGCATGGGCTGCCGGGAGACAAGGTCGTGGCGGAGCCCCTCTGCGGTGAGCTCGCTGGCGTCGCTGCCAGCGCGTTCGCCCTCGAGCGCCGGTGCCTGCGCGTCGTCGAGCGCGAGCAAGCGATGCTGAACCAGCGGCTCCGGCGCCCGGATCATCCCCTGACCGGCACGGACCTGGCTGTGTTCACGCGGCCGCGCAATGGCCCCCCGTTGGCGGAGACCCTCGCGCGCGGCCTGGGCGTCTTGGTCACCAGCGACTCTGCCTCGACCGTGCTGGGCTACGGTGAGAGCAGCCTCACCTTGAAGGACTAGAGGGTCCGATGCATCCAGAGCTCGTCCGCCGCTTCCACGAACCGATTCGCGATGAGGCTGCGCGCCGGTATGGCCTGTCGCCCGAGCAGCTCACCGAGCTCACGGCCTTCGAGAACTTCGTCTACGAGGCGGAGAACGACGACGGCGAGGGCCTGATCTTGCGGATCTCGCACAGTACGCGGCGAACGATCGACTACACGCTGGGTGAGGTCGAGTTCGTTCGCTATCTGGCCGCCGCGCGCATTCCCATCGCCTCGCCGGTCCTCTCCGATTCGGGGCAGTTCGTGGAGCGGATTGAAGACCGCGAGCCCGGCAGCTACTTCGTCGCCACCGCGTTCGAGCGCGCGCCGGGCATCGTCTTCGACGACGCGCCTCCGCTCAAGGAGCGCTACTGGAAGCCCCCCCTGTTCCGCGACCTGGGCCGGCTGTTCGCGCGGCTCCACAACCGCGCCCAGACCTACGCGCCTTCGAGCCCCAGGCTCAAGCGCCAGGAATGGCATGAGTACGACGTGGTCGACATCGACCGGTTCGCGCCTCCCGAGGAGAAGCTCGTTCGCGAGCGCACCGCGGCGATCATCGCGCGATTGAACCAGCTACCGCGAACACCGGAGAGCTACGGGCTGATCCACGCCGATCTCCACATGCACAACTTCTGCTTCGCCGAAGGGAAGATCACCGCGTTCGACTTCGATAACTGCGAGTACGCGTGGTTCGTCAAGGACATCGCGGTACTCCTCTTCTACATCGCGCGAGGCGAGGCTCGAGAGGCGCGCGACGAAGCGGCCGCTGCGTTCCTGGGGCCGTTCCTCGAAGGGTATCGGGAGCTCCGACGGATGGAGCGCGAGTGGCTCGCGGCCGTGCCGGACCTGCTCGCGCTCCAGCGCTCGATGAATTACGCGCTGTTCCACCAGTATCGCGACCCGGCCGTGCTCGACGAGAGCACGCTCGACCGGTGGGGGCGGTTCCGGCGCGACATCGAAGCGGACACACCCGTCCTGCAGATTGATTTCACGAGCTTCTAAACGGCGAGGCGTGATTCCCGATCGGCCCGGAGGGTAGGCCGGCGCTGGACGGGTGGGGAAGCGGCAGGAACCCGCTCCGTTCGGCCTTGTGTGCGCAAGAACCAGAAGGAGAAGCGAGCCCTGCCACAGGGGGAACAGCTCCGCCTACGCAGTCGAGACCGCAGGCGCCTGATTCGCTGGGGTGAGAGGACTGGCTGCCCGCTCACCCTGCGACGGTGCATGGCGGTGGCGAAGGTGGCCAGTGGCCAGTCGCGAGCGCAGGCATCGCGAGAGTTGCTGTGCG